>JBKSMT010000048.1:0-8731 GCA_046881945.1 Clostridia bacterium | reverse complement strand
TAGAAAAATATTTTTATCAAAATATATAAACTTGAACTATATAAAAAATATTTTTCCATTGACTGCTACGAAAACTTTGCTAAACACTGACAAAAAGAAAGGTTTAATTAGGGGGTTGAGGAATATAAACAAGAATTATGTTTATAAATAAAAAACACCTTATCAATTTTCTGATAAAGTGTTTAATTATTACACTAGTTTCAAATGCCCTAGGTTAAAAACGTGATTTTTTTTATTATTGTTTAACGTGGTCAACTTCACATATTTCTAATACTGCTTTAGCAATTGCTTGAGCTTTTGCTGACATATCGTTATTTTCTTCAGCTTCCAAAATAGGGAAGGTGTAGTCTGTTGATAAGTTTTCGGCTTGAATAGCATAGGCTGTAATTGAAATTGTTACAATGCAATTTTGAAGCACATCATTCCATTGTTCAGGAATTTTGATGGAATTTGCATTAAGCACAGTTATAGGGTATCCTTCTGAATTTCTTTCACGAGGTTCAAAAGGGTCAATTCCAACTAAACAGGTATAAGTAGCATTAATATTTTCACACCTGTAAGATATTGATCTCCATACATCAGTATTGTAAGCTTCGCTTTGGAATGCTATTGCTGGAGTATTGTTTAATTGTGAAGTTACATCTTCTTGGGTTGTATCATTTTTGCGTGCTGAAAGTGTATATAAAACCACCATATATGTTTTTTGGTTACACTTATTTATTAAATTTACCTTAGCATTATTTAAACTATTGCCTGGAACTAAAAATGATTCATCAGCTGGATTTTCAATTAACAAGTTAGATGTTTGACCAAATATATTTTCAGTAAGTAAGTCAATTGACAAGTTTGCAGTAGTGATAGTACCTTTTACTAAATCTGATTTACCATTATAATACGAATATGTTACACCAAAACCGATTGATGTGGCTAATAATATGCATAAAATTATAATAATAATGTTTTGCACATTAGTTTTCTTTTTTCCCATTTTAAAATTTCCCCCTAAAACGTTATGGATATGAGCAGAGTATATCCATTAAGAACATTTATACAAATATTTTAACAATCTATTAAAGATATGTCAAACAAAAAAACAAATAAAAATACAATATTTAGCAAATTTATATATTTTTAATATATATTAATACACAAAATAGGTTTAACTAACTATAAAAATGGGTTTTATTAAAGAATTTGATATCAAATAAAAAACAAGTTAATTTTAACTTGCTTTTGGTGGTGCGAGTGGAGGAGCTCGAATCCCCAACCCTCAGCTTCGAAGGCTGATGCTCTATCCAGTTGAGCTACACTCGCATATGTAATAGTTTTTGATATAATAGAATTATATCAAAAAAAATTTATAAAATCAATAATATGTTTTAATTTTCTGGTTTTAATATACCAAAACTATCATATAGTTACGTAAAATAAATAATATTATTCCTTGAAATAGCAGTGATAAAAGGATTAAGGATAATATAGGCAAGCATTTTGATATGGATTGTTTAAAGTAAAAATAATCGCCTTGACAGTCAATGCATACTAGGAATAGTTCGAGGAGTAAAAATAAGGTAATTAACATATCTAGTAGCATACAAAATGCTATTACGAGGGTGTTAATTAATCCATATTCAAGCACAAAAGCAATAAGTGTTAAAGTTTGGGCATACACAAAGTAAGCATAGAAAAATATTCCTATGCTTATGGTATATTTTTTACATGATGAAGATATTATAATAATACTAAAAATTGATATTGTAAAAATATTGGAAAATAGTAATCCACCAAATCCACTACTTCCGCGCAAGAATTTTACTAGTGCTACATTTGAAAAACTAATTAATAGTGAACTATTGCTGAATTTAATTCCTGCTAGCACCGCACAAAAAATACATACACCTATAAGAATAATTATAAAACAAACAAACGAACGATGTTTTTTGATAGGCTCGACTAATGAATATGAAAATTTATAAGGTATTTTCATATAGTATATATATTAAGTTTAATTAAAATTAATTGCTAAATTTGTCAAAATCTGGAATAAAGTTTTCGGTTGCGCTAGATAAGTCCTGAGTAAAACCATTTGTAAAACCTAATGTTTGGACTTTGTTTAGCACACGTTTATATTCAATGGGCTTTAGTGTGCGATTGTATTTAATATCATTTTTAGCAAGATAACAAGGAGTGTATTGCCCCATAATGCTAACGTAAGTGGACTTACCTAAGGCGCAATATATCCAGTCTAATACATCAAAACTATTTTGTATTGCATTAGGAATAACAAGATGGCGGACAACAACGCCTTTTTGCATTATACCATCAGCTATAATATCGTTAGGTTGATTTTGACGCATTGCAAGTATTGCATTTTGACATATTTCGGGGTAATCCTTTGCTTTAGATAAATGTAGGGCTAAGTTGTTATCCATATATTTCATATCTACAAGATAAATGTCTACTAGGTCTTTCAGTTTTTGGATAGTTTCCACGCTTTCATAACCATTACTATTCCACACAATAGGTATAGATGGTTTATAAATATTTAAAGCATCAATTATTTGGTTTGTATAGTGGCTAGGGGTTACAAGATTAATGTTATGTACTCCTAATTTTTCTAAAGATTTAACTATGTCAATAAAGCCATTAACAGAAAACATTTTACCATCGCCAAGTGAACTTATCTTATAGTTTTGGCAATATATACATTTTAAATTGCAGTGCGAAAAAAAGATAGCGCCACTACCATTAGTGCCGGATATAATAGGTTCTTCCCAAAAATGTGGCATAAACTTTGCAATATGTATTTCATTAGTTGCATTGCAAAAACCAGCATTTAGATTTCGGTCAACATTACATTGTCGAGGGCATATATTACATTTCATACACATATTGTATATCAATTATAAATATTTGTCAAATAAGTGAAATTTATCATTAATAAAAAGGCGAAATTATAGAAAATGTTAAAATTTTGTAAAAGTATTTGCTAAATTAGTACAAATTTGTTTATTATATAGTTATGAAAAGATTTTGTCGAATTTTGTCGATTTCGTTTCCAATAGTGTTTGGGCTAAGTTTGGTGCTTGGTGTTGTAATTGCCATAGGTAAGATTGTAACCAAACCAAAAGATGAAACTAATTATGCCGAAACCATAACTTTTAACGCTCTTGCTGGAAATATGGATTTGTACATTTATAACGATTTAATAGTAAGTGAACAAATGATGACAATCACGCCAAAGAATCACGATTATGAGCCAGAGTTTACTATTAGGAAGTATGGAGATAATGAGAACGAGGCTACGAGTATAAACGCAGGGAATTTATCGTTTGAAGAAGAAGGCGAATACGTGCTTGCGTGTAAAATTAAAGCAAATCAATATGGCTATATTGAAGATACTATAATAATTAATGTTATTTCTGAGTTGGAGCAAAATACTAAAATGTATTTAGGTGATAAGAAATCAGTGGTGTTATATGAAGATGGTGAATATAATATTGAAGATTTAGTAAATATTAAATATCCAATTGGTACGTCAATAGATATAAAGTGTTCCGAACATTTTGCTGTAAATGGAAAGTTGATTACGGCTTTAAATGAGGGTGTGGCTAATATGGAAGTAATATTGACATACGACAACATTTCAATATGTAGAACATTTTTATTTAAAGTTAATGCTAAAATATTGCCTGAAACAATTAATTTGATATTAAATTTAAATGATACTCCACTTAAAGAAAATAAATTAGAGATCAATTTGGCTTCACCAAATATTTCGGTTAATTACTTGCTTACTAACTTGCCTATGAATCAACAAATTAATTGCTGGACTGATAGCGATAAAGTGATGGTGTTGCCATCTGGCGAACCTACCATTGTTTTGCGTGGGTTAAAAGTTGGCGAGGCAGTGGTTTATGTTAGTTCGGTTGAATATCCTCAGTTGATATTTGAAATATTGGTAACTATTAATTGACATAATGATTAAATAAAAGTATAATTATAGTATTAAGGAGAATATATGAAGGTAAACAAAAATAAATGCCTTGGCTGTGGAGCATGTGTTTCGATGTGTCCAGTAAATGCTATTACAATGAAAGCTGGAAAGGCTGAGATTAATAATAAAAAATGTATCAAGTGTGGAACTTGTATGCAAATATGTCCAGTAAACGCTATTACAGATGAGGCTTAAAAACAAAAAACATATCTAACGATTTACAAATATTAGATATGTTTTTTAATTTATAAAAAATAAATACTTTTAGCCCTATAAAATTCTAGGGAAAACAAAGTATATAAACACTATGATTAATAATAGAAATGTGCCACTAGTCATAATTAAATTATATATCGAAAACGGCTTATTGTCAATATTAAAATTGAAAATGGATATAAAAAATGAAACTAATTGTTTAGTTTCATTTTTTTGTTTGGCTTAATTATTATGCAGAGATTTTAACAATCTTAAGTTCCACAACTCCACCTGGAGTTTTGATAGAAGCGATTTCGCCAACCTTTTTACCCATCAAGCCAGCACCAACAGGACTGATGTTACTAATAATACCATTAATAGGGTCTGATTCGGTATCGCCTACAATCTTATAGGTAAAGTTTCGGTTAAGTTTAATATTTAAAACCTCAACTGTGCAACCAACATTAACTTTTGAAGTATTAATCTTGTTAGGGTCAATAATTACTGCATTTTTAACCTTATTTTCCAATTCAAAGATTTCTGCTTCAACGGTTGCTTGTTCCTCACGAGCAATATCATATTCGCTATTTTCGCTTAAGTCACCATAACTACGTGCTTCAGCAATCTTGTCGGCAACTTCCTTTCTACGAATACTTTTTAAATAAGTTAACCTTTCCTTAACTTCTTCTAATCCTTCTGCGCTAATAAAAACTTTTTCATCCATAATAAAAAACTCCTTTTAAACAATTAAAAAACTCAGTTTAAATAAACTGAATTAGGTATTGTGTTTACAATCAACTACCTTAAACATATTTTTATGCAAAAGTTAGTTTTAACTTTTACGCAAGTGATTATACAACTAAACAAATCAAAAGTCAACAAATTTTTTAAAAAATGTTGAATTTTTAAAAATTCATAATGATTTTATATATTATATTTTATTTAATAATAAATTATGTTGAGATTTATATAAATTTATTCTTCAGGTAAATATTCGATAATAAATTTATCAAAATTCACATTTTCAATAAAGTCCATAGGTTTAAATAAGGTCATTGAAAATTTATTAAAATCTACAATATGCTTGTTAAGTAAAACAGGGGTTGGGATATCTAACCCCTCGCATAGTTGCTTAATCATATCAAAAAAAGTACACTCGCTAGGCTCAACGCTAACCACATGATGACGAGTTATTTTTTCATCTATAAATATTTTTCCCCAAATATTAATCATAACTATAATATATATTAAAATATAAAAAAAATCAAATATATTTGACATATTTGATTAAATAATATATTCTAAATACAAAGAGGTGTAGGTATGAGTGGTACAAGTGTTGTGCTAAAGGTATGCAAAGAATATAAATGTGAAATCTTAAGAGAGGTTATTAAAGGTGGTCTTGATGAATTGGGAGGACTAGAAAATTTCATCAAACCTAAATCAAAGGTTTTAATTAAAACCGATTTATATCATTCAACTCGTCCAAATATTGCCAAAACTACTCACCCTAATATTGTTAGTGTGCTGGCGGAATTTATTGAAGATATTGGTGCTCAATGTATTATAGCAGATTCTCCTAAGGGTGATTTTAAGCAATCAAACTTAGATAATGCTTATGATAAAACTCAAATGTTGCAAGCAAGCAATAATGGAAACGCTACATTAAATGCTAATGACAATATTGCGATAATTCATAATCCTAAAGGCGAAAACTGCAGGGATATTTATGTGATGGACGCTATAAATGATGTAGATATTATAATAAATGTGGCTAAATTAAGATGTGATAAATACTTAGGGCTTTCAGGATGTTCATTAAATGTATTTGGTTTTGTCCCTGGCAAATTTAAGGAATTAGTTAAGTCGCGTTGCTATACCACAAAATCATTTTATAACTATATAATTGATTTGAATGAAACTTTGGAAGATAAGCTTGTGCTAAATATATTAGATGCTATTGTGGGCAATGAAACGAATGACGACCCTCGAATTTTAAATTCAATACTAATTGCTGAAAATCCTTATGCTGTAGATAGCGTTGCGTTAAGATTAATTAATCAAAACCCTAAAGATAGTATTTTAATGCAAGAGGCAGAACGTAGGCAAAAGGTTAAACTTCCTTGTAATATTGTAGGTTCGAACATTGACGAATTAATATGTAGTGATTTTAATTTTGATGTTGATAGTGTAAATATTAAAAAGGGCAGTAAGAGTGCGTTAAAACGTGATTATAATCGCAGGCAAAAACGTCCAATTATACCTAGTGGTCAATGCAAAGGTTGTAGAGTTTGTGTGAATAATTGCCCTATGAAAGCAATAGATATTAAAAACAGTTCTATCGGAGAATATTCGGAAATAAACTATGATAAATGTATTACTTGCTTAAAATGTGTCAATGTATGCCCTTACAAAATAATAAAGATAAAAGAGCCAATTAAGTATTCGGCTATTAACAAAATGATAAAAAAATCATTAAGAAACAATAAATAGGCAATGTATAAAATATTGTCATTTACATACACTATTTACAATCTTAATTAGGGAGGTAGTTATGTTAAAAATTGTGGCAATTGTACTTACAATACTTGGATGTTTAAATTGGCTTGCTATTGGTATGTTGCAATATGATTTTGTTGCAGGCATATTTGGAACTCAAGCAAATATATTTAGCAGGATAATATATACGCTAGTAGGGATATCTGCTATTTATTTAACTTGCATTATGATTTCTAATAAAGGAAAACTAACTTCTGCAAACAATACTAGAAAAAGAGTTGAAAATGATTAGACGAAGAATTTAATTAAAATATGTTGAAAAATGTCAAAACAAAATAAAAGTGTTTGACATTTTTTGTAGTAGTTGCTATATTTTAGATAGGAGGGTTGTTATGATGTGGCTTTGGATTTGGGGTATAGTAACAGCAGTGGCTTTGGTCTTTGAGTTTATAACAGCTGATTTAGTTACGATTTGGTTTGCTGCGGGAGGACTTGTAACATTGCTTGTTGTAGCGTTAGCACCGGGTTTGCCTGTAATATGGCAGGTGGTAATATTTGTAGCAGTTTCAGTATTATTGCTATTAAGTACTCGTAAAATTTGCTTAAAGTTATTAAGGTCCGAAGGTGATAAAACTAATAGTGATGCATTGATTGGTTTAAGATTTGTTGTGAAAAATATAGAAAATGATTACACTTATCATAAATTTAATGGTGTGTCATGGCAGATTTTTGCAGTTGATGGAGAAAAATTGCAAGAAGGTGGCGAATTTGAAATTTGCGAAATTAAAGGTAATAAGTTATTTGCAAAAAAAATAAAAAAATAATATAGTAAAGTCAAATTAAGGAGGATTATTATGGCGGGGTTAATTATATTTTTATGTTTAGTACTATTGGTGGCAATTATGTTTATATTGTCAATCAAGCAAGTGCGTCAATCAACAGCGCGAAATATTGAAAGATTAGGTAAATATCATAGAACTATCGGTTCGGGTATTCACTTTATAATTCCTTTTATTGAAAGGTGCGGTGAACCAATTTCATTGAAGGAGGAGGTTGCGGATTTTAAACCTCAATCAGTAATTACTAAAGATAACGTTACAATGGAAATAGATACTGTGGTATATTATCAAATTACTGATCCAAAACTATATAATTATGGTATAGAACGTCCAAGAGCGGCTCTTGAAAATTTAACTGCAACAACATTACGTAATATTGTAGGCGAATTAGAACTAGACGAAACGCTTACATCACGAGATACAGTTAATAACAAAATGAGATTAATACTTGACGAGGCGACTGATGCTTGGGGTATCAAGGTAAATCGTGTGGAACTTAAAAATATTTTGCCACCACGCGATGTCCAAGATGCAATGGAAAAGCAAATGCGTGCAGAACGTGAACGTCGTGAGGCAATCCTTAAAGCCGAAGGTGAAAAGAAGGCAAAAGTCCTAGTTGCCGAAGGTGAAAAGGAGGCCGCAATATTGCGTGCTGAAGCTAAGCGTATTTCACTTGAAACTGAAGCTCAAGGTATGTCAAATGCAATTAAGTTGATTATTGATGCAAAGCCAGATGCGGCGTATTTAACACTTCAAGGTTATGAAGCGTTAAAGGCTCTTGCTGATGGTCAATCTACTAAGATTATTGTACCAAGCGAAATTCAAAATGTTGCAGGATTACTTACAAGTTTAAAAGAGGTTGTGTCAACTCCTACACCTGAAGCAAAAACTGTTAAAAAGGTTGCAACTAAGGAAATAACAAATTCTAAAACATTAACAAAATAATTTTAAGAACTCTATGAGCATCATAGAGTTCTTTGAAAAGAAAAAGAACTTATCAAGCGATTTGGATAAGTCCTTTTTTATTTAGGTTAATAAACCCTATTTGGTTGTACTAGTCAGCTTGAACATAGTAACTTCCAGAGTGTTGAGTTGCAGGAAATCTTTTACCCTTTTCCAAGTACAAACTTCCGCCATTTTCGCCTTCGCGACTATAAGCTGAATATGTGCCAGATTTTGGAACAACTTCACCAGGAGTCCA
>JBKSMT010000047.1:0-9470 GCA_046881945.1 Clostridia bacterium | reverse complement strand
GGTGATTTTGTTACTTACGATTTTAATATTAAAAGCAATGATAACGAATATCTTGCGCAAGTTACTAAGCGCCAAGGGTTGTTGCTAACAATTTGTGGTTATGCTGAAGTTGGTGAGCCTAATATTTCTAACGAAAAGGCTCAAGAATTGGCTATTGAATTTGCAGATAGTGCTGGCTTTGGTAAACTTATGGTAACTTGGCTTGAAGTTAAGGATAATGTTGCATATATTAATCTTGCTCCCACTAAAGAGGGTGTTGTATTGTATCCTGATTTGGTTAAAGTTAAGGTTGATATGTATAGTCAAAATATAATAGGATTTGAAGCAAAGAACTATGCATTTAATCATATAAATCGAAATTTTGAAATAACTATAACTGAAGCTGAGGCTGAGAAAAAACTGGGTTATGACTATATTGTTTTAAATACGCGCAAAGCGATAATTGCGCTTGAAAATGATGTAGAGGTTGCGGTTTATGAATTTGCTTGCGACCGAATTGGTGGATTGTTTTATTACTATGTCGATGCAAACACTGGGAATTTGGTTAAGATATTAAAAGTTGTTGATTCAAATGGAACTCCATTATTAATTTAATAAAATATTAAAAATACGCGCAAAAATATTAAAAAATAAAAATTAATTAAAAAATAACTATAATAGGCAAATAATTCCTATTTTTTGCCTATTTTTTTATTTTAGGATAATTTATTTTAAATAAAATTAATTATTGATTTGTGCTTTATTTTAGTATATTTTGCAAATAAAATTTTAAATATTTTTATATTTAATCACATTGTTTATATTTTTTAAAAACTTGTATATTTTTTAGTTATTTATTTGCTTAATATATTGTTTTTGTGGTATTATAATAATATATTTACTAAAGTAAAAGGAAAAGCATTTATGAAGGGGAAAAAATTAATTATAGCATTATGTATGCTGGTTGCACTTGTGGTTACAGGTGTATGTTTTGTTTTGCGTGAGCCAAATCAAACTATTGATTATGCAAATGCGGAGGCAATACCAGGGTATACCGCCAAACTTAACGGAGGAGAAGATAACGAGGATATCATCTTTTCTGCGGAAAGAGTATATTTTGCCGTTGATGGAGCACCTAACGATACTGACGATTATACAATAAGACGAGATAAATTAAAGTATGGGTCAACTGAGTTTAAATCAATATATACCAATAATAGCAATGCAAACGGTACAATGGAATATTTTATCGATTATGCGTTAAATGATGGTAATGGTATTGATTATGCACATAAGGATATAATCTACGATGGCGAGTTTGTGATGCTTAATGATAAAACTACTCTTAAGGCGCAAACTGTAACAAATTCACCAAGTGATGTAGATATTAAGCAAGGTGTTATGATTACGTTAGGTGGTTATTACTTTGCAAACAAAGATACGATATTGACTAATACTAAAACGCAGTCGGGAGATGCTAATATTGAAAGTGGCGGAGACAAATGCGCTGGGATGAATTTTGTGTCAGTTCAAGCTAAATTGAATGGCAAAGAAATTGAAGTTCCTGGTGCACGAAACTATGTTAACGAATATGAAGATTTTACTTGGTTTATAGTTCCTAGTTCTGCAACCGAAGGTTATTACGAAATTAGTATTCAGTATAGTATGAAGGGGTTTGCAAGACCTGTTAGATACGACTTTAGTTTTTATTTATTGTTACAATCATCTTATGATGATAAAAAAACTATTAATAGTATAGAGTATTCATATGCTCCTAAAATAGAAAATTATAGTGCTATGAACGGCAGAAAATATGATTTTAATTTAGGAACAAGCGAGCAATATCCTACTTTGACATATGATTATGCACGCTATGCTTTAAGCTACACACATATTGTTGGTGATAAACAAACGATGTATACTGTGGATTATGATGAAAGTAATCAACTTATTAACATAACGAGTTCAGTATACGAGGATAGCGAGATTAAAAGTTATAGAGTAGATACGCCTAAAAGCAATAAATTTATAACTTTAATGTTTGCGGAAAATGGCAAGTATATATTCCATTTTGATTATATTTATCGATATGGTAATCAAAAAGTTCTTATTCCTCAAAGTCAAATACCATTTGAGGATATGGTATTAAATATTTATGGTTATCAACTAAAATATGCTAAAACAGGTTTCGCAAGTGCCGATATGGTATATGTTGAAGTTTATCGAAATGATACGATGTTTATACTAGTAAACGGATTTACTAATGCCGATAATGAGTCTTTGGGTGATAATCTTGGGGTGCAATATAAGATTGAAAATAGTTCGGTAAATAAAACTGGTAAAGTTAAATCCTGCACAACATCGGCAATAGTTAATTCTGGTAATGCTGGCATGAGTATTAATTCGACATTTTTAGATGAATTAAAAAATGAAGGATATCCAAAAACTGATAGAGGCTTATGGTTAACATTAAATGATGAGTATTATTTGACTTCAAAGACAAATGCTGAACCTCCAGTAACTATTATTGAGAGTTATTATTATCATAATTCATCAGAGAAAATTAACGCTTCTTACGTTAATGATGCTAATAATAAAAAATCATTTAATAAAGTTACTACATTTACTGAAGCGGGTTATTATTTACTTCAAGTTAAATACAAAACCGAAGAAGGAAATATTGGAACGCAATATTTCAGTTTCCAAATTACTGCCACAACACCTCAATTAGAATTAAAAACAGCAAAGTTAAGCGTTACACAAAATCAGATTAATGATAAGAGTTATAATAGCGCTGATGTTGATGATTTCTATGCGTATGAATATACTAATCAAAATGTATTTGCTAGCTGGGCTGATACTGAAATATTTGAATCGGGCGTTGTAGGTAAGTTGTATTATGCTAAAGGCAAGTATGCGAGTATGGAAACTTTAAAGGCTGTAGCAGATGGTGGTATTAATACTGCGGTCACAACTGAGGATTACAACAAAAATACTTTAATTGAAGATAGTGCTGCGTACTTATTGGTATTGGAGGTTGAAAGGTCGGCTACAAGAACTTATACATACTTTACAATTGATAAGGAAAAGATTTCAGGATTGCAAGTATATGAGGTTGCTACTAGAACAATCGATAACCGTTATATCTACAGCATTAAGCAAGACGGAAGTTTAAATTACATTAATCATACTTCTAAAGCAGTTATTGATTCGATGTTTACGCTTGATTGGGCTAATAAGGCTAGTGGCGCACGTATTACTGCTACATATAAGTTTACTCCTTTTGTAAAAGTTGCTACACCTATTGTTAATAACAAAATTAATGTTGCTAATGGCGAAAATGTAGATACATACTTAATTAACCAATATACATTGGGCGCAACGTCTAAGGAGATTCAAATTCAAAAACCATCTGCTTTAAATTTGATATTAGATGTTAATAATGTTTTAATTGATCAGGGTATTTATGAATTTAATTTAATTGACTTGGCTGGCAATAAATTAACATATGCTATAGTTATGGATAGAACGGAAAATGTTATAAATGCTACATATGGTGATGTAAACCCTGTCAATGGTAAAAAACCTACCTATATTAGCGGTCAAATGGTTGCGGATTATGTTGAGCTTGAATGGGGAACGCATAAGGCTATTAAATTGACTGAAGATATAAGTACAGTATCTAAAGTAATTCGAGATTTAATAAATAGTGTTGAAATAGAGGATTACTACAATGAAGCGAGTAATTTTACAAGCATATCTAGTATGTTTACTGCATCTGGCGAAAAAGGAGGCTTATTTGTTGTACTTAATAAGCAAATGGAAATAAAACTTCGTTCATCTAAAGATGCGGATTATTATTACATTGTGAAAAATGATGGCACTCAACAAAAAGTAAATTCAAAAACAGGAGTTATTACAACTGGTTGGGACGAGCAAGCGAATACGTTATTTAGTAATGTTACTAAATCTAGCATTAAGGTTAATGTAGATACTCAAACTAGACGTTATACATTTGAAGTATTGGGAGGAAATCAAGTTTCGGTAACTCCTATAAGTAGTTTTGCGGTATATATAACTCCAGATAAAGCTATGGGTGAAGTTTATTCATCGCTAGATGATAGAGGATTGTATGAAACCAAAGTATATGAACATAGCGAAATAACAACATCAGATGATCAAAAAGCAAGCTTTAAATCAAATATTGGCAAAGCGCAAGCATCAAATCATGGGGTATTTGTATTTGAATGGCTGCAATTAAGCAAAAATGATGACGGTATGGAGGTTACCGAAGTTAAATACGACTACTATCAACTAATGGATCAAAATGTATTAAATACAATAGATGATGACAATTATGATGAATATCCATATTATCCATATAAACAAGTGTTCGCAGATAATTATATTCTTCAATTTGATGAAGATGGTAATTCGCTAGCAAGTGCGTATACTACTGCTACTAGAATAGACGTTGGTGGACAAACTAAGGAAGTTTATCGTAGTAATCCTATTAATTTGGGCTATGAAACATATTACGAGGGCGGGAATTTGGTTTCTCGTCAAGTTACTCAAACTGGACTATATATTATTACAAGAACTCTTTCAACGGGAGACGGTAACGATATTAACGAAATGTCATATGCGTTCTTTGTTGATAGAAATATGATTGTCGGATACTCGTTAAATGATGTTAATCAAAAAATTGTAGGACAGTTTATACATGCTTCAATGCCTAATAGCGAAAGAGTTGATAAACTTAAATATTCAGATTTTAATAAACAAGGATTAAAACAATATACTGCAACAACGTCTAAGGGCGAGAGTATTAATTATAAAATATATTTAGAAACAAACAAATTGCCTACACAAGTTAAAGTACCTACTGGTAAATATGTGTCAGGTAATTATAACTTGGGCAGTGATGATTATATGGATGTGTATTTTACATCATATAATACATTAAATTTAAGATTAACAATATACTTTAAAGATACTTATCAATTATTGCAAGGCGAGGCTTATAAAGGGGCGTTTATTCCTCTTATGAGTAAAACGATTGGTGATAATAATGGTTATATTAATTTTAACTTTAAGGATGACACTAATGAGTATAGCGCTGAAATAACAGTGTTTAAAAATTCTCGCAAACAAACTAATGATAATATGTTAAGCCTGCCGGGTGAATACATATTTGTAATAGAGGATACGGTAAGTTGGGAAACTGATGAATATTTCCATACCAAAAATTGTAATAAATTTACATTTGCGGTAAAATTAACAAATAATCCTCCTAAAACAGATGTTTATGCTTATGCTAAAAATGGAAATACTCAAGGGGATAAGTTGTATGCTAATGAGGAAAATGTATTGTATACTAATCAAGAATTTGTTGACTTTGTAATTCCTGTGGAAGATAAAGTTTCCTATCAAGCTCAATTAGATATTGCTTCCATTGCTGTTTGGCGTATAAATCCTAATACGAACGAAAAAGTGTTGTGGTTAAAAACCGAGTCGCAATCAAGCCCGTATTCTATTAATCAAGATGGAATAGTTAAATATAAAGTTAATGATGGTGTAACATACATTGAAGAAGTTGTAGATAAGACTACTGGCAATATTGTTAATTATATTATCCATGTGGATACTGGATTGAAAGTTGAAGATGGTGTTATAGTTGATTATAAAGAATATATATACGAAATAAATATATCTTATATAACTAAATATGGTAATGATAATTACCTAAATTACTACTATTATAATAATACCAACTTTAATACAAGTACTTATACCGTAATTATTGACCGTACTCCAAATAATACCAACCTTGATGCATTGATGACTAGCCAAAATGAATATTTTGAACAATATCAAGATTATTTGGCTGAGCGTGAAAGCGTTGTTAGGGATGATGAAATTAACAATAATTTCGCTTATCGCAGTACTAAAACTGTGGGTGATTATTATGGTTTGACTAATTCGTTATATTATCAATTTGCAACTCAAGATGGCAAAACATTATCTAATGAAGCAATGTTTGCACTAAGTGTAAATAATGATACTGTTTTAAACTTGGAAGGGTTAAAATATGTGTATTATCGTGAAATAGATTTTGATGCTACTATTCCTGCTGACAAACGTATGGGATTATTACCAATTACTTCAACTTATTGGGAGACTAGCGAGTATTACGGTTTTAATGAAAATCAAGATAAATATCATCGTTGTGCTGTTTCTGAAAATGGTCAAAATCAAGATTTATATAAAAATATAATATTTGGAAATGCTAATTCTCAATCTAAATTCTATGAGGTTGTTGAAAAAGATTTAGCGGGTAATTATACTCAATATGTAATTTATTTTTCATCGAATTCTTCTGAAGATATTAATGTTACTATTTTGGGAACTCCACTTAATGTTGTGGCAACAAATCCCGATGCCGATGGTATGGGGGAAGTGAATATGTCATTCACAAACAATACCAATAAAGAAGTTGGTTTTGTGGGTATTAATGAAGTTGTGGCAATAAGTGGAATTGTTGATGAAAATCCAGCTAATTCCGGAAATTACAATCCATATTATTCCAACATTAATATATATAATGGAGATCGTGAAAAGATTTCAACTATTTATACAAATTCTCTTTCAGTAGAAGATGTTTTGAAATCGACTTTGGAAAATGTGATTAAAGAACAAGGAAACTTTTTAGTTGAATACATTAATACATTTAACCAACAGTACACAATTACAATCAATAATTATCATGGCGAACGTAATTTAAGTACGGCATTATTAAAGGTTGAAACCGAACCAAATGGTCAAGACTATGTTGTGTTAAGTCAAGTTAATACAATTGTTGATGGTACTATATGGTATGTTACAAAAGTTGAAATATCTTATTCCGATAAGAAAATTGTTTATAATGCTCAATTGCCAGATAATGGAATTAGTGAACTTGTGTATGATTCAGTTAATAGTAATGTTGCAGAAGGTGTTGTTAAACGTGATGTAAAAGTGGATCGCTTAAATTTGCAAAAGCACACTCAGTATATATTTAAACTTACCGACATCGGAGGTAATACATATTCAATTCCTATATCTACATCTGACCAGTATTGGTATAGATTGGAAACGCCTACAAACACATATGCAAACAATAATATCTACTATACATCAAATCAGGTGATTTTATTATATAATAAAACATTTTATGAAACAGAGATATTAGTATATATTGATGGCAAACAAGATTCTGAACGAGTTGATGTTAACGATAAGAGATTTTATGAGGTTGATGCTAGTAGAGAGGTGTATGATTATTTGATTTTAAAACCTGATGATGTGGTAGATCCGGCAAATTCTAGCGGTCAGTTGCGTCGATTTAAAGTTAAGTTAACATTGAAAGATGGTGATGAAAAAGATTCTATAGAATATGATATTTATATTGATACACGAGCTATTGTTGGATTGGTGGTTGAAAATCTTAATAAGGAAGATAAAATATCAAGTATCAAATCAACGTTAAAAAATGGCAGTGATGGGTATTATGAAGCGTGTAAAGACGAGGATTTGATTAATCATGGTTATTATGGTGATCTTATTACTGAAACCATAAACTTAAGATGGGATAGAATGACTAGTGATTACTTTATATATGATTATAAATTGCTGGATTTTGAAAATGCTACTACATGTAAAGATAGGTTAAGCGGTTCTACGGATAATGAGATTACAATAAAACCTGGTGAAAATCCTACCGGTAAATATGTTTTAAGGGTTGATATAAGAGGTAAAGATAATACTTGGATTGCTACAAGAATATATGCTATTTATATGTCGACTACGATTACTGGATTGTATGAAGTTAAGGATATTAATAATAAATTATATCCAGATTATTCATCTATAACCAATATATCAGAGATAAGAGATTCATTATCTTTAAATGGTAAGCATGTGGCTTTAGGTTTTGAAAATGAAGTTCAGATGAATAATGCATTTGCATCTTTTGGTGAGTATACTGCAATACCGATGTATATTTCGAATGTTGAATTGGTGTTAACTTCCAATAAGGATAATGGAGTTAATGCGGAGGGATATAGTTATTCAACGGATTACGCAACTATTACGTTCTATCATGTGTGGAGGTCAAATTACTTGACTTTTGTAGTGCTTATGAGTGTTAATCCAAATAATCAATCACAAGATATTTTAAATCACTTTAAATTCACGACAAAACAAGGTTCCGAAACCGATTTATTGAAAAATGGAACTGCGGTTACAATATATGATTCGTTGGCAGAATATTATCGTTTAAGTTTTGGATCGTATAATCAAAGAGTTGTAAACCCAAATCCATTAGAAAAACATAATAAAATTATTATAGACGTGTATTATAATAGCGAATTTGCAAAACGTATTAAAGGTGATGTAAATCAACCTACAACATCATTAGAATTTAAAAATAGTGGTAGTTATAGATTGGAAGTGCGTGACGAGGCTGGTAATATTCAATACTTTAGAGGTGTTAGCGAAACATTGCCTTATATAACTATTGTTGTTATGAGAAGAAATGATATGTTGTATACTATTAATGGTTCAGCGCCTATTCAATATGCTTATTATGATAGTGATGTTACGCTACAAATTAATAGATATAATGAGGCCACTGGTAAAAACAACTATGATATAAATAGTATTGGTATAACGGTTATTCGTAATAGTCGCGAGTATACAGGATATCAGCACCCTGCAGAATCCGCTACTTATATATTTAAGGAATATGGAACATATTTAGTTACAATGACTGCAAAAATTCTTAATACTAATGAAACAGTTACTAGTCAATTAGTGTTTACTATTATAAATCCTAACGAGGCACGTCAATCTTTAGACTTTACATCGATTTATGGCTATAACATAATTTCAGTATTTAGCATCTCAAAAACTGCCGAAAAAGATGTTACTGACAAGTTTATGGACTTGTTAAAGGATAAAGCAAATATTGATGATTCGGGCGTGTATAATAGATTGATTACCTACGAACGAGTGGTGGAAGCGTTTAAGACATCAACTCAAGGCAAAATGAAGTTCCGCGTATTATACGAAGTGGAAAATGATGATTTATTGCCAGCACGTCTTGCAGAATTTACATTTACATTAAATAATGAAGAAGCGACAATAAATTCATCAATTGAGCCAGGAGGAAAAACCACTAAGCCAGTAGTGCTTAAGTTTAATCCTGCAAATTTATATGACCAAGTTGGTGAGTGTAGTATAGTGGTTAATGGTGAAGTTTTACTTCGTATTGATGAAAATTCACAAAATGCTATTGCTCAGCTTGAACTTACTGAGGTTGGAGAGTATTATGTTCAATTAATGGGTGATAGTGGCAATATCATATATAGTTTTAACTTTACAATTAAGGAGCCATTGAATACAGTGTCAATTATATTGATAGTTGTTATTGTGTTGATTGTTGGTGCTTT
>JBKSMT010000046.1:0-2749 GCA_046881945.1 Clostridia bacterium | reverse complement strand
GTGATAAAAGCATTAAAAATTGTGCTAATTTTATTGTGAATATGTTCGATAACACAAAAGATGAAACATTAAGTAAATAAAGATTTTGGCAGTTAGACGTGTGCTTGTCATATACAAGTGTCGTCGCTTTGCTCCGACAGACAAGCACACGTCAATAAACTAAATTAAATCAGACAAAAAGCGAAAGTGTTGATGAACGTAACACACTTTCGCTTTTTGCTGTTCTATATAGTGGCTAATTTATTCCATGGTGTACTTGACAAGAGTCTCTGAAATGAGTTTTCTTTTGCTGGTTAAGACAGAGAAACGATATTGATGCTCACGCATTTTTGGTTTGCGTTTCTCTGTCTTTTTATATTGTGTTTTCATTTCTTCTCTTGTCAAGTACCTTTCACGGCATAAAATAGCCAATAAAAAGAGAACTAGATATTTTCTAATTCTCTTAATTATTACACTAGTTTCAAAATTCAGTGACTAATTAGCGGATTTTTAAAAGTTATTATATTTTAATAACTATTTTACCAAAGGGAAGAAAATAGTATCACGTAAAGTTTGTTGGTCAGTTAGTATTGCTACAATACGATCAATACCAAATCCTAAGCCAGAAATCGGTGGCATACCGTGTTCCATGGCAAGTAGGAAATCTTCATCTACACCAAAACTTTCGTCATCGCCATTTGCACGATTACGGGCTTGTTCTTCAAATGCTTCACGTTGAACAAGTGGGTCTACAAGTTCGGAATAAGCCTTATCAAGTTCAATACCATTAGCAACAAATTGGAACATATCAATAACGCGAGGGTCTTTGTCATTACGACGTGCAAGAGGAACTAAGCAAGCAGGGTAGTTGTAAACAATGCAAGGCTGAATTAACTTGTCACGTAAAACGCGTTTAAATAAAAGATCAATAGTTGCAGGAAGTGATTTAGCCCCTTCCAATTCGCTATCATCTACAAGATGCTTTTCAAGTATAACTTTCTTTAAATCATTAACATCTTCATAATCCAAAATATTAGAACCTATAATTTCCGAAAGTCTTGCACAGTAGTCAATACGTTCAATATTTTCGAAATCAAGTTCAATACCTTGATAGTTAACCTTTAGGCTACCAGTGATATATTTAACCATACCTTGGAAAAGTTCAGTTGAAAACTTAATATTATCTTCAAAATTCCAGTATGCAGCATACCATTCAATAACAGTAAATTCTTGCAAGTGAGATGGATCCATACCTTCATTACGGAAATTTTTGCCAATTTCGTATACACGGTCAAAACCGCAAGCGATAATTTCCTTTAATGCAAGTTCTGGTGCAATACGAAGATAAAAGTCTTTATCTAATGCATTGTGCTTAGTGATAAAAGGTTTAGCCGCTGCACCGCTGGCAACGCCTTGCAATATTGGAGTTTCGACTTCTACGAAACCATGGCTATCCATAAAGTCACGGATAAACTTTACAGCCTTAATACGATTTTTTAATGTTTCGCGTGTTTTTTCGTTAGCGATACAATCAAGGTAACGTTGACGATATCTAATATCATCATCTTTAACGCCATGAAATTTTTCAGGTAATGGACGAAGTGTTTTGCTTAAGATTGTGAAGTCAAAAACTCTAACAGTAAGTTCGCCAACTTTAGTGTGACAAATTTCACCCTCAACACCAACAAAGTCGCCAATATCAAGATATTTTTTTATTTCGGTAAATTTTTCCTCACCAAGATTATTAAGTGTGACTTCAAGCTGGATTTTAGCATACACGTCAAACAAGTCTAAGAACATAAGTTTGCCAAAACCTCTACGGCCAGTAACACGACCGCAAACACGACATTTATCACCATCATTCAGTGAACGTGCTTCTAAAATAGTATGAGTACGGTCAAAACGGTCTTTGTAAGGAATTAATCCATTTTCTTTCATACTTAAGATTTTTTCACGACGAGCATTAACTTCATCTGCTTCGCGTTGAATATCATTTAATTCAATATTTTCCATAAATTTTTCCTTTTTTAAATTATTATGTTTCCATTTTAAAACCTTTTTGCGATTTTGTCAATGGTATTTTGAATATAAATTGAAATTGTACAATACATTTTTATTAATAATATGTATGATTAAATATATCAAAAAGGATTTGATGTGAAAATTTTACAAAAAAATATAAAATGTGCGAAATTTATTTGACATAAATATCCTTAGTTTGTTATATTACTAGTATTGAAAGGAGTGTAATTATGGCAAGTAGAAAATCTTCTCAAAAAGCATATTTTGGTTTAGATTGGATTATTAGTTTAATCTTGGCTATTATCCCATTTACTAATGTGATTTTTGGTATCGTAACCAGAGCTATGCGTGGAAATTGGTTAGGTTTAATTTTAAACATTATTCTATGCCCAATATTCTACATTGTTGACCTTGTTACTATTATTGTTAGCAAAGACTTAACAATCTTGGCGTAATTTAAAGGTTGAAAAACTCCGCAAATCATTGTGGAGTTTTTTTGTATTAAAAAAGTAAATTGTTTGACAAAAATGAAATTAATTCATATAATTATATGTGTAATAAGGGCAGGACCTTTAAATTTGACAATGTTAGGAGAATTTTATATGGATTTAGTAGTTATGGCGGCAGGTATGGGAAGCCGTTTTGGTGGACTTAAGCAGATGGAACCAATCGGACCAAATGGTGAAGTTCTTCTTGACTTTTCAGTTTATGATGCAAAGAAGGCAGGATTTAATAAAATAGTATTTAT
>JBKSMT010000045.1:0-9117 GCA_046881945.1 Clostridia bacterium | reverse complement strand
TATCGACCGAGATAGTTCCATTTATGAAAAATTTTAAAAATGGAAGAAGAATAATGCCTAGGATTAAAACTATAATGGTAATAACAACATAAAACTTTTTATATAAATTTTGGAGAGCTTTGACTTTTTCCGCATCTTCATCAGCAATTGGTTTGTACATACTAAATACAATGGCTGAGCCTATTCCTAGTTCGGCGAGATTTAAAAATGTGAAAATATTAGTAAATAATCCATTTAGTCCTAAATACTCAGCTCCCATATAATATATTAATACGGTACGTAAAATAAACTGCAAAAATAATTGTGCAGTAAATTTTATTATATTATAAGTTAAATTATTTTTTATATTTTTTGTTCTTGTCATATTTTAACCAATATATTTTTAATTAGCGTTGTTAATAATACTTATTAAATGTTCCACAATTAAAGAATTGTCATATGTAAAATCTTGTAGCAGATGTTTTTTATCTTCAACTACTTTTGGATTATCTAAAACGCTTTTTAAGCTTTCATAAATCGCATTTTCATCATTATCACACACAAAGCCCAAATTGCCAATCATTTCATCTGATGATACGATGCGAGCCGTAAATACCGGAGTGTTTAGCAATTGTGCTTCGTTGTAAACCATAGGCGCGGCTTCATAATATGATAGTAAAACTAGCAAATCAGCACTTTTTATATACGGATAAGGATTAACTTGATTACCATATAAAGTCACATATTCATACATATTATTTGCTTTAATGTAATTTTCCATTTCTTGTCTATCTGGGCCATCACCAACAATGTGCCAGTGGAATTTACAACCGCTATCATGTAGTTTTTTAAATATTTTCAATGCTCTAAAAACGCCTTTTTGTTCGTCACTTAATCTAGAAACACTAACAACATTGAATATTTTTGGATAATTAACTTCAAATTCAACTGATTTGGTTTTTATTTTTTCATTATCTTGAAAATTATACAAATATCCTGTTTTTGAAGCTAAGAGAGGATATGTTGATTTAAATACTTCTGCGCATGATTTTGACACGCACATAATTTTATCATACTTATAAAGTAATTTTAGTGATTCCTTAAGTATCGGACTGATACTAACGTCGGTGTGAATAACAGCAATTTTTTGTTTAGCCTTTATTTTCTTTAATACAACCTTTGAACATATTTCATTTTGAGCATAAAAACATATTGCGCAATCATAATCTGTTTTTAATTTTTTTAAACTTGCTACACCAAACCATTTCAAAAATCTTTTTATGCCAAATTTGTTATATATAAACTTAATTACTTTACGAATTGTTGCTTTTAATTTATTGCTTTTTGCTGAATTTGAAATTCCGCCGTCATCCTTAGCAAAAAATTTTACAATTTTGTTGCCTTCATAAAGTTTAATTTCGGGATTTAATCTATTTTTCAATGCTCCGCAGTTATTACATAAGAAAGCGTCCAAGTTAACTTTGTCCTTTACATTATTAATAAAATTTAAATATGAACTTTCAATACCGCCAGTTATTAGATTTCTACTTGCGATAATTACTTTTAAATCTTTCATTTTAACCTCTTTTGTTCCATTAAATTTACTATTATTTGATTTTTATATTCTAAATCATTTGATTCATTATTTCCCATGGTTGCGCATTCGTTTACGTGTTTGTTTTTTACAGGTATTCTTTCTTCAGTTTTTGCCAAAAACCATTCATACTCAATATCAAAATGGCCTAGGTCTAATGCTTGAATACCTTCCTTACTTAAGTCGTAAGCTAATACGGTAGCGGTAGGACCTAAAGCAATCAAAACCAAATCACCATCGTTATAATTTGTTTTAACCTGACTTATAATTTCCTCGTAATAATCAAATGCGTCTAAGCTAGGGCAAATTATTCTTCTTATTGAGTTGGCATTTTTTAATAAGTTGTTTTCACATCCTATTTTAGAATTCTCACCCTCTACAATTATTAAATTTCTTTTATTCCATAATTTTTCAAACAAATGAATATATTCTTCAACTTTAGATTTATCGGTGTATCTAATATAAAATCTTGAAATAAATGCATCGCCACATATCATCTTATTAAAAGTTTTTTTCCACATAAATCCGTGCATCAACTTGTTTTTAATCCAAAACGTATATTCGGGCTTCTTTAAATCTTTTCTGTTAAAGTATTTTTTTTCAAATATATTGGGAATACATGTAAGAAAATTATCGGTAGTTTTAACTTCTGCTAATTTTTTTGAAAGTGCAGGATTGTATTTTTGGAAATTAATGCCATTGCCTCTAATTAAATCCATTTCACCATCGCCGTAACGACCAATGCTTACATTGTTTTTTAATATGTAATCAATAGTGTCAAAACTATTCATTACTTTGGGCTTTTTTACCCCAACTGACAGTATTAAATTTTTAGTTACAGAATATATTTTTTTAAAAAAATTCATATTAATCCTCTTTTACATTAGTTTTTAACAAATCAATAAAATTTTGTACTTGGTCATCAATGTCAAAGCCTTGATTTTTAAGATTTTTATGGGCGTCAGAGTCTCTAGATAATTGAGATATATCATTTAAAATAAAACTTGCCCACTCACTAGGAGTGCTTTGTAATGATAAAAATTTGAAGTTGTTATTAACTTTTGTTTGTTTAGCTATTGTATCGGCTGCGTAAATTGGTAATCCCGTTGCCTGAGCTTCTAAAAGTGCTACTGATAGTCCCTCAAATAATGAAGGGAAAACCATTAAATCAAATGAGAGCAATAATGACTCTACATCTTTTCTTAACCCCAAAAATTTAACTTTACTTTCAATACCTAAATCAACTACTTGTTGTTTTAATTTTTGTTCATCCTCGCCTTGTCCAACCAAAAGCAATATTGCGTCTTCACGTTGTTTTTGTATTTCATAAAAAACATTTAGTAAAAATTGTTGATTTTTTTGAAAATGATATCTACCAACGTGTCCAAATACAAGTTTATCATCAATTCCCATATCAGTACGATATTTATTCCTAATAGCTTTATCAAATTTGAATCTATTAAGATTTATAGCGTTTGGAATAATTTCGTATTTATCACTTTTCAATATTTTATCTTTATAAAAATATTCGCCCGCCAACTGACCACATGCCCAGAATTTTGTGGCATATTTGTGTATAAACTGCTTATTAATATTATGTAATATAGCACTTTTAAATGAGCCCATATTTTTTGAGTTATGGCTATGTATAATTCTAATTTTTACACCATACTTTTTTGCGACTTTTAATAATGAAATATTAGAAAGACTGCAAACGTTAGCCCAAACAGCATCATATTTACATTCTTTAAATACATTATTAAGCCCTTTATAAAACTTAATTATATTTTGTCTACGTGTGGGTATCGAAATAATTCTATCGCCTCTAGCCAATATTTCGTCTTTGTATGCAATCTCATCGGTATGCCCCAAAAAAGTAAATTGGCAAACATCTTTGCTTATATTTCGATAATAATTCATTATAACGCTTTCAACTCCTCCTGGGTTGAAAGTCATTCCCCAAACTAATACTTTAAACATTTAAATAACTCCTTTACTTTTTAATTTTATTATAAATTTTACCTGCAAGTCCAAATGTTAACGTGTTTGCAATTTTCTTTAAGTTTCTTAATACTTTTTGTTTTGGAGTGTACCAAGATGCATTATACCAGTGTACCGAATAGGTGTTTTTGGTAATTTTCTTTTTATTTGTTACTACGTCTATAGGGCTAAAATATTCAGAGGCGTAAAATATTGTATTACCTATTTGTTGAGTTTTGTTTTCGCGAACAAGCCCTTGTTGTTCGTAATATTTAGTAAACACTTCGCATACTGTTAAATTAATCAAATTATTAACGTCAAATTTTAATGTTTGATATATATCTAAGATATTTTTAAAATCATCATTTTGAGGTTTTGTAGCTACAAACAATCCTGGGTTTAATAGGTTTGAAGTTTCAAATCCCATAACACAATCAATATTATCAAGTATAGTATTAATAGGCTTTAATAATTCAACATCAATATCGAAATATATACCACCGCAGTTATATAAAATTTCAGTACGCAAAACATCAGATGCAAATGCATATTTTTTAGCATCAAGAGCATCTTTTACAAACTGATATTTATCTAAATTGAGATTGCTTTCGTCCCAACGTTTAATTTCATAGTCGGGGCAATATTTTTGCCAACTATCAATACATTTTTTAGCAATGGTAGGAAGTTCTTTACCTCCTAGCCAAATATAGTGAATAATTTTCGGTATCATAATTCCCTCTTAAATAAAAATATATCATAAATATTAAATTAAATCAAATGATTGCCGGGCAAACGTTAATAAATTTGAAAATAATTTATAAAAAGTTGTAACAATCTATTTACTTTTTGTTAAATAAATATTATAATTAATGTTACAAAGATTTACATTAAAATTGTAAATGGAAACAAGGAGAAATTTATGGATATTACACCTAACAATTTTATTGAACAAGCAGTTATTAACGATATTGAGGAAAAGAAGTTGACCAAGATTATTACGCGTTTTCCACCTGAGCCAAATGGATATTTACATATTGGTCACTGCAAGGCGGTATGTATTGACTTCTTGACTGCACAAAAATTTGGAGGAATTACAAATCTTCGTTTTGATGATACTAATCCAGCCAAGGAAGATGAGGAATATGTGCGTTCAATCCAAGAAGACATCAAGTGGTTGGGCTTTAATTGGGAAGCAATTTATTACGCATCTGACTACTATGACTTTTTGTATGATTGTGCTATTGATTTGATTAAGCAAGGCAAGGCGTATGTTTGCGACCTTAATGCTGATGAAGTAAATGCTACACGTGGTACACTTACCGAAGCTGGTAAGGAAAGCCCTTATCGTAATCGTAGTATTGAGGAAAACCTTGATTTATTTGCGCGTATGCGTGCGGGCGAATTTGGTGATGGTGAACGTACGTTGCGTGCAAAAATAGATATGGCACATTCAAATATTAATATGCGTGACCCTATTATGTATCGTATTTTGCATACAACTCATTATCGACAAGGCGATAAGTGGTGTATTTATCCTATGTACGATTTTGCACATCCACTAAGTGACGCTAAGGAAGGTATTACACACTCACTTTGCTCACTTGAGTTTGAAGACCACAGACCTTTGTATAACTGGTTTGTTGAAAATTGTAGTTTGATTAAACCACCATATCCACGTCAAATTGAATTTGCACGTTTAAACATTGATGGAACAGTTTTGTCAAAACGTTACTTGCAAGAACTAGTTAAAGGCAATTATGTTGATGGTTGGGACGACCCTCGTATGCCAACACTTTCAGCATTACGCCGTAAAGGTTATCCAGCAGACGCTATTAAGGAATTTTGCTCACGTATTGGTGTCGCAAAATCAAATTCATTAGTTCAACCTCATATTTTAGAGGCATGTGTGCGTGAAGATTTAAACGCAAATGCTACACGTGTTATGGCAGTGTTGCAACCATTAAAAGTTGTTTTAACAAATTATCCAGCGGACAAAACTGAAACTTGTTTAATTTCAAACAATCCAACAATTGAAAATGCACCAAAGCACGAAGTTACATTTAGTAATGAATTATATATAGAACAAGAAGACTTTATGGAATTCCCAGAAGGTAAATTCCATCGCTTGAAACCAGATGGTGTAGTGCGTTTAATGGGTGCATATATCATCAAGTGTGATGAAGTGGTTAAAAATGAAGATGGAAGTATTAAAGAGTTACGTTGTAGCGTAATCTATGATGCGCAAGAACAAGGCATTAAGGCTAAAGGAACAATCCATTGGTTAAGTTGCAAGCATGCAGTACCTTGTAAGACACGTAAGTTCTTCAACCTATTAAAAGAAGGCGAAACTTACCAAAAGGGCATGCTTGACAAGATTATTAATCCAAATTCGTTAGTTGAATATAATTCATATATCGAGCCATTTGCATTAACTCAAACAAATGCAATGCAATTTGTGCGTATGGGCTATTATGTAAAAGATAAAACCTCAACTAGCGAGTGTCCAGTGTTTAACGAAACAGTAAGTTTAAAAGATAGTAAATAGGAGGATATTATGGAAATCAAAACAGGAATTTACAAACACTTTAAAGGTGGTACAGTTTTGGTGTATGGCACTGAAATTTTTAGCGAAGATAAATCTACACTAGTAAAATATATTGGACTTCAAAATAAAGAACTTTACGCACGTCCAGTAGATGACTTTTGCGGATTTAAGGAAATTGATGGTAATAATGTACCTAGATTTGCATTAGTTAAGGAAATTAAGATAGATTTACAAAAATTTTTAAACGAAATTATTGCAGAAAACAATTTGGGTTTATAAAGAGATAAATTAGGGGATTTTGAAATTTTTAAGGAGAGAATTATGTTTGATTATATTGAGGAGAATTTAGAAAAAATTAAAAATCCTAATGATGTTAATATTATTAAGCCCGCAAAATTAGATAGAGGTTATGAACTTTGGGCGAGAATAAATAATGGAGAAAAAATACAACTTACAGAACCTAAGAGTAAAATGACTTTTCCATTTGAACCAATTTATTGGTTGGCAAGAGAACAATTTGGTAAATTTTATTTTAAAGATTTTGGAATGATTGACAATTATGTTGCAATTAATAAAAACCATTTAAAAGAATTGCAATATCTTGATTCGCAAAAACTTGATCCTAAAGGGAAAAGAGTTGGTTTGTATGTTTGTTTTGATGATGGTCTTACAATATTCTTGGCAGAACCTACAAAAAAATATTTCTTAAACAAACTCAAACCAGAAATGGAACAAAAGTTTGGAATGCAATTTAAAGATGTAACTCAAGAGGCGATAGATAAAAAAGAGTTGGAAAAGTATTTATAAAAAATAAAGGAAAAATTATGAAATTTGATAGTAAAACATTAAGAGAAACTTGGTTAAAGTTTTATGAAAGTAAAGGTCACGTAAATATTGGTGCAGTGTCGCTTATTGGTGATGGAACTACTGGTGTTATGTTTAACGTGGCTGGTATGCAACCATTAATGCCATATTTGTTAGGCGAAAAGCACCCACAAGGTACAAGGCTTTGCAATATTCAAGGTTGTGTGCGTACAATTGATATTGATAGCGTTGGCGATGAAAGTCACTTTACTTTCTTTGAAATGATGGGCAATTGGTCATTAGGTGATTACTTTAAAAAGGAAAAAACTGCATGGACTTTTGAATTATTGACCGAAAAACTTGGTTTTGATAAAGATAAAATTTGCGCATCAGTATTTGCTGGGGACGAAACAGCGCCAAGAGATGAAGAAACAGCTGAGTTATTGTTAAATTTAGGAATTAAGAAAGAAAATATCTTCTTCTTGCCCAAAAAAGATAACTGGTGGGAACTTGAAGGTACAGTTGGTACTCCTTGCGGTCCTGACAATGAGTGGTTCTATCCACGTAATGACCATAAATGTAGCGAAAATTGTGATATCACTTGTGATTGTGGTAGATGGGTTGAAATCGGTAATGACGTATATATGCAATATGAAAAAACTGCCGATGGATATAAGCCTTTAAGCAATAAAAACGTAGATACTGGTTTTGGTTTCGAACGTTTACTTATGTTCCTAAACGGATTAACTGATGGTTATAAAATCGACATATTTAAAGGAGTAATTGCTATCCTTGAAAATGCTAGCGGAATTAAGTACGGCGAAGATGCTGAAAGTACTAAAGCAATGCGTATTATTGCTGACCACTTGCGTACTGCAACTATGCTTATTGGAGATGTTAACGGAATACTGCCTAGTAACGTAGGTTCGGGCTATATTTTAAGACGTTTAATGCGTCGTGCAATCCGTTATGCACGTAAAATTAATGTTGGAACCGAAGCATTATTAAATATTGTAAAAGAATATATTGAAAATATTTATGGCGAAGCATATCCACTACTTGTTGAAAAGAAAGACTATATTGTTAGTGAAGTAAATAAGGAAATTGATAAGTTTAATAAGACTATTGAAGCGGGTACTAAGGAATTTGAAAAGGTTGTTAATGGAATTAATCGTAAAAATCAATTTATGAAGATGACCAACGACAATTATAAAGAAGAAACCGAAATTGGTGGTAAGGCAGCATTTAGATTGTTTGATACATTTGGTTTCCCTCTTGAAATGACTATTGAAATGGCAACTGAAATTGGATTTACAGTTGATGTGGACGGATACGAACAAGCATTTAAGGAACATCAAGAGCTTGCTCGTAGTACCAGTGCTGGTGCGTTTAAGGGCGGACTTGCTGACGATAGTGCTGAAACTGTACGACTTCATACCGCTTGTCATTTAACGCTTGCTGGACTTCGCAAAATGTTTGGCAATCATATTGAGCAAAAGGGTAGTAATATTACAAGCGAACGCTTAAGATTTGACTTCAACTTTGATCGTAAGTTGACTGAAGAAGAAGTAAAAGAACTTGAAGATTTTGTAAATAGTGCAATCAAACGTGAAATACCAGTTGAACGCTTAGAGATGACATTTAAAGATGCTAAGGCGCAAGGTGGTTATGGTATCCACAAGGCTGATGAAAACGAAAATGTAAGTATATATAAAATTGGTGATGTTGACTTCCAAATTTGTGGCGGTCCACACGTAAACAATACTAAAGAACTTGGAACATTTAAGATTTCTAAGCAAGAAGCAGTTTCGGCTGGCGTACGTAGATTTAAGGCTACATTAAACTAAAAAAGGATGGGAAATAGCATGAGATATGAAATGAGATTAAATAAATTACCTTTTGAACAGGTAATGGAAGGTAAAAAGACTATTGAAGTGCGATTAAATGATGCTAAACGTAAATTGCTTGCAATTGGTGATGAAATATTGTTTAGTAACCGTGATAATCCAAATCAAACAATTATAAAAAGGGTTAAAGATTTGCGACTTTATAATTCCTTTGCCGAAATGGCAAATAACGAAAATTGTGTTTTGGCTGGGTTTGATAAAGGATATACTGTGCAAAGCGTAATTTACACATATCACACATACTATTCACCTGAAGAAGAACAACAATTTGGAGTTCTTGTAATAGACTTATATTAAAAATAAAAACT
>JBKSMT010000044.1:0-5268 GCA_046881945.1 Clostridia bacterium | reverse complement strand
AACTAAATAATTAAACCAAATAACTAGTTTGTAGTATTTTTTTTTATATATTTAATTTATTTTTTATTAATTGTTAATTTTTAAATTAAATAATTTAATTGCATTATTTGTTGTGATTTTATTTAAATTTTCAACACTTTTATTTTTTAATTTTGCAATATATTCTAAAGTGTATTTTGTATATGACGGGTTGTTTTTCTTCCCCCTAAATGGCACAGGTGTTAAAAACGGACTATCCGTTTCAACCATAAATTTACCCATATCAACCCACTTAGCAACTTCCTGAATATTTCTTGCATTTGGATACGTAAGCACTCCTGTAAACGAAATTAAAAAACCTAATTTAATCACCTCACTTGCCCATTCAATCGAGCCTGAATAGCAATGAATTACACCAGCATTCTCGAATGGTGCGTAATACTTTAAAATCTCAAGCGTATCACCATATGCCTCTCTACAATGAACAACAATAGGCAAATCATATTTTTTAGCCAACTCTATTTGCTTTTTAAATATTTCAATTTGTTCTTCCTTATTATCCTTTCGCCAATAATAATCAAGCCCTATTTCACCAATAGCAACAAGTTTACCATTATTTAAGTTTGCTTTAACCAAATTTTCAAGTTCAACTATATCAAAACTTTCCACTTCTTCAGGGTGCACTCCAACCGCACAATAAATATTGTCATATTTATTTGCAATTTCAACACTTAACTTACTATCGTTCATATTACTTCCAATAGTAATTGCGTGAGTAACATTATTACTTTTCATTTGCCTTAATATATCATCAATTTGATTGAAGTCAATTTTTCCTTCTTCATCTAACACCATACTTAAATGACAATGTGTATCTATCATCTTAAAATTCCCTCACACTATTATTTTACCATAATTAATAAAAAAGTCAATAAATATAAAGATTTATTATAACAAAAAAATACACTCTATACCAACCATTTAGAGTGTATTTTTAATACTAAAATTTGTTTAAATCTGTATATTATACAAATTCAATTATAGCCATATCAGCGTTGTCACCGCGACGTTTACCTGTCTTCAATAGACGAAGATATCCACCACCTTGACCAAGTTCCTTAGCACGTTCAGCATACTTAGGAGCGTAGAAGTTAAAGATTTTTTCAACAACAGGATCCTTAATATTGTCCATACGAGCAATATATTGAGCCTTCTTTTCGCCTTCTTTTCGAGGTTCCTTAACCATATATACTTTAGCCTTTATAGCACGTCTAGCAGCCAATTTTTCAGGTGCATCATTAATTACTTCACGAGTAGTCTTGTTGCCCTTTTCGTCAACGTAGTTCTTGCTAACTGTAACAACCTTATCATAAGTTCTAATACCTAAAGTGATTAGTTTTTCAACATAACTCTTTAAATACTTAGCTTTAGCAACAGTTGTTTCAATCTTACCCTTCATGATCAAGTCAGTAGCTTGGTTACGAGTTAAAGCGCGACGTTCCTTGCTAGGTCTATTAAACTTTTTAACCTTCATTTAAGTTCTCCTTTTAATAGTTTTCGTTGTTATCAAGGTTAATGCCATAAGATTCCATTTTTTGAATAACTTCCTCTAATGATTTAGCACCCATGTTACGAACCTTTAACATGTCTGCTCTTGTCTTCTTAGCTAAATCGCCAATAGTTTCAATACCAGCACGCTTTAAGCAGTTGTAACTACGAACACTAAGTTCCATTTCCTCAATAGGTTTTTCAAACAATTTTGTTCTTTCGTCTTCTTTTCTTGCTACTAATATATCTGTTCCTGCCATAGTTTCAACAAGTTCAACAAACATATTAAAGTAGTCATTAAGTAATTTTGCACTTAATGCAATAACTTCCTTAGCACTAACTGTGCCATAAGTTTGCACATCAAGTACAAGTTTGTCAAAGTCCATATTTTGTCCAACACGACTAGATTGAACTTCAAAACTTACCTTTTTAACAGGAGTAAATAATGAATCAATAGCGATAAAGTCAACTTCATCTGAAAAATCTTTATTATTTTCAGCAGTAACATAACCACGTCCACGACCTACAAATAATTGCATGTCTAATTCAGCGCCAGCTTCAAGTCTACAAATATACAAGTCAGGATTTAAGATTGTTACCATATCGCCACAATCAATATCTCTAGCATAAATTTCAGCAGGTCCAGTTTTACGCAATGTCATAACTGCACTAAAATCTCTGCTGGTTGTGCTAGATTTAACTGCCAACTTTTTCAAGTTCAATACAATATCTGGAACGTCTTCTGCCACGCCTGCAATTGTTGAAAATTCATGCATAACATTTCTAATTTTCACACCCACAACAGCAGCACCTGGTAAACTTGAAAGCAATACCCTACGTAGAGCATTACCTAAAGTAATACCAAATCCCTTTTCCAGTGGTTCAACAACCATACGAGCATTAGCCCCATTATCAAACTCTTCTAAATTAATTCTTGGCTTTTCAATTTCCATCATAATTAAATTCCTCCTATTATCTTGAATAGTATTCGACAATCAAGTTTTCTTTAATATTTAGGTCAATATCATCTCTTTCTGGAAGTGCTATAACTTTACCTGTAAGAGTTTCTACATTAAATTCCAACCATTTAGGTGTAACGATTTTAAGTTCTTTTAAAGCCTTGAACATTTCAAGAGCTTGACTGCTTTCCTTAACTGCAATCACATCCCCAACTTTAACACGGTATGAAGGAATATTAACCTTTTTACCATTAACTGTTAAGTGGTTTTGACCAACTCTTTGTCTAGCTTCAGCACGGCTAGAACCAATTCCCATTCTATAAGCCACGTTATCTAAACGTAATTCAAGCATTTGAAGTAAAGCCAAACCAGTTTGTTGCTTACTTCTAGCAGCTTCTTCATATAGATTAGAGAATTGACGCTCTAATAAACCATAAGCGTTTCTAACTTTTTGTTTTTCTCTTAATTGTAAACCGTATTCAGTAACCTTCTTTCTAGCAGCACCATGTTGTCCAGGAACAACTGGTCTACGGTCGATAGCACACTTACCAGATGTACATCTTTCACCCTTAAGGAAAAGTTTGCAACCTTCTCTACGGCATTGACGACATTTAGCATCTGTATATTTTGCCATTGTTTATTCTCCTTTTATATTCTTCTTCTCTTAGGTGGTCTGCATCCATTATGAGGGATAGGTGATACATCTTTAATCATTGTAACACCAATTTCAGCTGTAGCTAAAGCTCTAATAGCAGCTTCTCTACCACCACCAGCACCTTTCACATATACTGCAACCTTAGTAATACCAGCATCTTTTGCAGCCTTAGCAGCTGTTTCAACGATTTGTTGAGCAACGAATGGTGTAGATTTTTTAGCACCACGGTTACCTAATGCACCAGCGCTACACCAAGAAATAGCATTTCCTTGAGCGTCGGTAAAAGTAACTATTGTATTATTAAAAGTTGCTTGAATGTGTACAGCACCTTCGCCAATATTTTTTCTGACGATTTTTTTCTTTTTAGTTTCGGTACTTTTTGTAGCCATTTAATTACTCCTTATTACTTTTTCTTATTTGCTATAGTTTTTCTAGGTCCTTTACGTGTTCTAGCATTGGTCTTTGTTGATTGACCACGAACTGGTAAGTTCGCAATATGTCTTAAACCACGATAGCACCTAATTTCTTTTAAACGCTTGATATCTAAAGCGATATCTCTACGTAATTCACCTTCAACAGTGAAATTAGATTCGATATACTTACGAATGTTAGCAATGTCTGTTTCGCTTAAATCCTTAACTCTTGTATCAGGATTAATGCCAGTTGCTTCCAAAATTTTGTTAGAACGAACTCTACCAATACCATAGATATAAGTAAGCCCAATCTCAACTCTTTTCTCGTTTGGTATATCCACGCCCGCAATACGTGCCATAATTTCCTCCAATTATAATTTTTAGTATTTTATTTAATCACCACTTTCAAATTGCCGCGAGAAAGTAGTGGTAATTTTCAATTCAAATTTCTAACCTTGTCTTTGCTTGTGAGTATTTGATTTTGAGCATATAACCATAACTCTGCCGTTACGTTTAATAACTCTACACTTTTCACACATAGGTTTAACAGATGGTCTAACTTTCATAACTTTCTCCTTCCTAGTTTTTGTCACGCCATACAATTCGACCTTTGGTCAAGTCGTACGGACTCATTTCCACTTTTACTTTATCTCCAACTAATACTTTGATAAAATGGGTTCTCAATTTACCAGAAATATAAGCTGTAATAATGTGGTTGTTCATAATTTTAACCTTGAAGTTGGTGTTGCCTAACACTTCTACAACTTCGCCTTCGGTTTCAATAACATCTTCCTTAGACATAATTACTCCTCCATAGCGTTAAATTTTTCAATTAATTTATTTAATTCGTGATTTGTTATAGGTGAATTCATCCTAACAATTAATTCAGGATAACTACCCACATAAGCCAAATGAATTGGATTTTTAATTTTTGGTTTGTCCATTGTTCTAAGTTTACCGTTTATAAGTGAACAATAACCCTTCTTGTCAATGTTTGTAACCACATATCTACAACCCAAATCACGTCCTTGCGTACTTTCAACAATATCTCCAACTTGTAATTTGAAAATTTCCATAACACTCCTATAAAGTTATTATTTCTACACCGTCATCAGTTATGATAACCGTATTTTCATAATGCGCAGAAGGTAATCCATCTTCAGTCAAAACCGTCCACCCATTGTGATGAAGTACCACATTTCTTTTACCTAATGTAGACATAGGTTCAATAGCAAGTGTCATACCACTTTTAAGTAATACACCTGCATTATATGGACCATAGTTTGGTACCATAGGGTCTTCGTGCAAATGTGTGCCAATTCCATGACCCACAAGTTCTCTAACTACACCATAGCCATTACTTTCAAGATGTACTTGAATTTTGTGGCTAATGTGACCAAGTTTGCTACCTGCACGAATATCTTTAATCCCCTCAAAGAACGATTGTTTGGTACATTCTATGAGTTTTAAAACTTTTGGTTCGACGTTGCCTACTGCAAAAGTTCTTGCCGCATCTGCGTGATAACCTTTCCAGTTAACTCCGCAATCGATACTAATTATATCTCCATCTTTTAAAGGAATGTCTGTTGCAAATCCATGCACAACTTCGTCATTTACGCTGGCGCATATTGTATAAGGAAATCCTTCATATCCCTTAAATGATGGTTTGGCACCACAAGATGTAATGTAATCATAGGCCAAATTATCTAGTTGT
>JBKSMT010000043.1:0-3769 GCA_046881945.1 Clostridia bacterium | reverse complement strand
GTTTAGACTATTATTTTTATTAAATATTATATCACCTTTATATATTTTAGGGTTATATTTACTTGGTAATAGTTTTTTGATTATAAGATTTAGTTTTGACTGTGGCATTGTTTGGATTGCAAGTTTAAAAGTGACTAGTTGAGTGCTACTGACAAGTTTATGTTGTTGTGCTAGATGTTTTTTAAATTTCATCCATCTCAACAAAATAAGTATGCTAATACTAAGCAGTGCACTTATTATTATTGAAATCATAAGATTTTTAACAAAAAATTGTATCCAGGCAAGCACTATTAAAAAAGTTATAAGTGATATAAATATAATATCTACGATATTTATAAATTTAAATTTTGACATAACAATATTATTGACAGATGTAATTAAAATAAACTGGTATTATAACTATAAACTATTGACAATTCAAATTATTTAAACTAAAATATAAGCATGAATATTATTGTAAAGAATTTAGAACAGACTAAAATGTTGGCACATCAATTTGCTGATACTTTAAAAATTGGTGATGTGGTGTTGCTTAGCGGTGATTTGGGTGCAGGTAAAACCACATTTACTCAATTTGTATTTAAGTATTTAGGTGTTGAGGGTGTTGTTAATAGTCCTACATTTGCAGTACTTAAAACATACGAGGCTAAAGGTATAACACTTAATCACTTTGATGCCTATCGCATTAATACCGCTGAGGCAATTGAGTGCGGTTTTGATGAGGTTATATCTAGCGGTGAGGGTATTACATTTATTGAATGGAGTCAAAATATTAAGGAATTATTGCCTAATAACTGTATTAAAATAAACATTACATTGCAAGGTGTTGATAGGGTGTTTGAGATTGTTAGATAAAATATGGCGCAAAGCGTGGCGCAAGTGCGCCACAAAAGGCTAAAGCCTTTAAATGCCTTAATGCATTACTTTGCGCACTATTAAGAGGATGTTATATATGAATTATTTATTAATAAATACTGCTAATGATGAATTGGTTATAGTGCTAAGTAAAGATGGCACAATTTTTGCATGCAACGAGCGTCAAGTAAAAAAGCATAATGAAGTATTGCTACCAAAACTTGAAGAGGTACTGAACGAAGCAAGTCTAACATTAAATGATATAGATGAGTTTGGTGTGATTGTTGGACCTGGTTCATTTACAGGGCTTCGTGTTGGTATTGCAACAATTAAGGCGTTTAAAGATGTTGTTAACAAGCCTGTTAGGGCAATTAATAATCTTGACCTATTATACCAAATTGTTAAAAACAAAGGATTAAATTATAATATTGTGGCTATCGAGGGTAGTTTAAATAGTTATTTTGTTGGCAAGTACGAAAATAATCAATTAAATATATATGAACGTAATTTAACTAAAGACGAATTACTTGAAATCTCTAAAGGTCAAAAAGTTGCAATGTATTCCAATACACACAATTTAGATATTGGCGAAGTTGTTGAATTTGATAATAGCGCTTTTGTTCAAGCGTTTTTAAATTCTAAATCATACGATTTGACACCTGTGTATTATCAATTGTCACAAGCTGAAAATGACAAGATTGAACATTCCAATATAATAATTCGAGAAGCGGAATTATATGATGTAAAGGCGATTTGCGAAATTGCTGAAAAATATTTTCCAGTATATCCTCTAACTTTGTTAAACAAAAAACTTGTTAGTAAGGACTGTGTTACTTTTGTTGCGCAAATTGATGAACAAGTTGTAGGGTTTGTTGTTGGAAGATTTTTAACTGATGACTATAATGATATTAATATTGACTTAATTGTTGTTGATGTTAATTTTCGCAATCACGGAATAGGAACCAAATTGATTAATCAAATTGAACTATGTGCAAAAGAAAATAAATGCGATATTACAGTTCCTATTTGGAAAGATTGTTTTTCGTTAGAAAATTTGTGCAAGAAATTAGATTATGTTGATGTTAGAGTTGGTGTGGATTTAGATTTGATTGAAAAGTTTAAAACAATGCCTGAAGATTTGTATCAATATTCATTAATAAAATTATTTAAACAAAATAAATAATAATCGAATAAAATATAATAAAAATATTAACAAATGCTAAAATAATGCTTATTTTAAGTAATTAATTTATATTTTATTTAATTAAAATTATTTATTAATAAATTAATTATATTCATCTGGTAAATCGTTTAACAATAGAAGAACGTGCTTATTATTTAATATTTTGCTAAAAAGTTTTTTTGCGATATCAAGTGTGTCTACAATGTAGGCGCACTTTTTTGTTTGGTTTGATATGTTATGTATTTGAACTATTTGAGCTTTTAGGTTTCCTATATTTATTTGTTTTGATTTATTAAGTCTGTTTTTTAAACTGGAATTTAATACGTAAAACAATTCAAAATTATTTAATTTACTCACTAAAGCTTTGCGGTTGGTTTTGCCGACGATGATAATTGTGTCAGCGGTAGTGTTTAGCATGTTGGACAGTTCACAATTTAAATTAAATTGATATTTGCCACCCTCTATAATTCCTGGAGTGCATACGGCTTTGGTTTTAGATATTTGACTTAAAACTTTTAAAGCCATAGTTGCACTATCGATACTGCAATTATAACTATCATCAATAATATCGATATGAGATTTAACGTACTCTAAGCGGTGAGGTGTTGGCTGTAAATTTATTATCGTTTGAATTGCTTGATTTATTTCTATTCCTAAGTGTAATGCTATATCAAGTGCTAGTAAGATATTTGTAACATTATGCTCGCCAAGTAGTTTGGTGTGGCAAGGGTAAATTTGATTATTGTAATTAATGTCAAAATAAGTTGTAAAGTTTGAAATATGGATATTGGTCGCATATAGATTGCATTTAGATTTGATTGATATACAACTTTTATTTCCATCTTTTGTTTTAAACATTTCGTTAACGTAATTGTTATCGATGTTGTATACACAATAATTTTTATTTAAGTAGTCAGGCAATTCTTTTTTTGTTAAATAAATGTTTTGTTCAGTTTTAAAGGTCTCAAGATGTTGAGGTGCGACGCTAGTAATTATTCCTTTAGTAGGATTTACTAGATTACATATTTGAGCAATATCTCCACGTTTACGTGCGCCCATTTCGCATATAAAAATTTCAGTTTCGTTAGTCAAAAATTTATTGATTGCAATAATTGAACCTTTTGGTGTGTTTTGATTTTTTTGAGTTGTGATTACTTTGTATTTAGTACTTAAAAGTTTAAATAAAATTTCTTTAACACTGGTTTTTCCGTTGCTACCCGTAATGCCTATTGTTATTAGATTTTTATTATTTTCAAGTTTGCTTATGGCTGACTTTAATTGCTTGTTGTCGTTGATGTATTTATATATGTCAACTAGGTTAACAATTAGAAGAACGATAGGTGTAAATATTGAATACGAATATATAACATATTTATTAAAAATAGATAAAAATAAAATAAAAATAAAATCAATTAATATTAGTCTAAATATTCTAAAAGTAAATATAAATTTAATTTTCTTCTTTTTTATCAAAAATAATATAAAAATAAATAAATTAATAATAAAAAATATTAAATTTAGTGCAAATATACTTAAAAATAGATTAATTTTAAATATATTAAATAATAATTGAATAATTAAAAATATATTTAAAACAATAATTAATTTGTTTTTAAACAAATATTTTAAATACCTTTTTGGATAATATCCTTTCCATTGAAAGAAGTGTAAACATACAACAAAGTATGTAATTTGAAATGTAAAAATTAAGGGTTTTGACATAATTCTCCT
>JBKSMT010000042.1:0-6086 GCA_046881945.1 Clostridia bacterium | reverse complement strand
ATAGCATATACAAAATTTAATGTCAATGATTTTTTAAAAGTTTTTTTAAATTTTTTGAATTTTTTTTATTTTTCAGCATTTTATTACTTTAACATACTTAAAATAAGGCTATTAGTTTATAAATTGATAGTTAATTTTTATCAATTTGATATATCGAAAACTCACAACCACAATAGTCTTGACGATATAAATCATATTTTTTGCTTTCGGCTATACTATTTAAATAGCCATTTTCTTTTTTAAAATCGGCATATAGATAATTAACATTATACTTCTGTTGTAACTTTTGACCACACATGTTAATAAATTCTGCGTCCTTGTGCGGACTGATTGATAAAGTAGTTGTAACATAATCATAATTAAATTGTTTAGCATATTCAAAAGACTTATCTAAACGTAGTTCAATACACTTTTGACACCTTGCTCCACCCTCAACGCTTTGTTGTAAACCTGCAATTTGATTTAAAAACTCGTTATGGTCATAATCACATATAATCAAAGGTAAATCACAAAGTTTAGCAAACTGCTGTGCCCTCAACAAATATTCATCTTGAGGATAAGTATTTGGATTATAGTAAAATAGTGTTATATTAAAATACTCTTTTAATTTAGGCAAAACACCCGAACTACATGGCGCGCAACAAACATGAAGCAAGAGTTTCGGCTTGCCAGTTAAATTAGATAATTGTTGCTTCATCACTAAATTATAATTTTGTTTTACCATAATATTATTATAAACCTAAAACAAATTTTAGTCAAGATTAAATTGCAATAAAAAATTAAGGTTAGTCAACCTTAATCTTTTAATAATCTAAAATAAATGCTATTAAACCTTAGTTTTAAATTTAACGTAAAAATAATTTAATTAACCAATATTTAAACTTGCTAACTGGTTGATAACGCATAGGCATATCAATCCAGTTCTTTTTATTTACAATACTTTTGTAATGCGTAAATGTATCAAACCCAGTACGACCATGATAAGCCCCTATTCCACTTTGTTTTAATCCACCAAAGCCTAAATTCGAACTTGCTAAGTGAATAACTGTATCATTTACGCAACCGCCACCAAATTGACACTCTCCAAGTAGTTTATCTTGTACCCTTTTGTTATTTGAAAAGATATACAATGCCAGCGGTGTTGGAAGTGCATTAACTTTAGTTATAACCTCATCAATATCCTTAAATGTTACAAATGGCAATACTGGACCAAAAATTTCTTCCTGCATTACTGCGTCATCATAGGTTGCATCAACTAGTGTTGGTTCAATCTTTAATTTCTCTCTATCAAATTTGCCACCAAACAACACTTTATCATTATCAATAAGTGAAATCACTGCATTAAATCGACGTTCGTTAATCATTTTAGGGTAATCGTTATTGCGAATAGGGTCGGTAGTATATTGCAATATTATTTGACGCTTGATTTCATCAATCAATTTATCCTTAATACTTTCATGGCAATAGATATAATCTGGCGCCACACAAGTTTGTCCACAATTTAAAAACTTACCCCACACAATACGTTTAGCACTTAAGGGTATATTCGCATCTTTATCAACTATACAAGGGCTTTTGCCACCCAATTCAAGAGTAACTGGCGTAAAATGTTCGCTTGCCTTTTGCATAACCATTTTTCCCACACGTGGACTACCTGTAAAGAATATGTAATCAAAATCCTGTTCAAGCAAATAATCGCAATCTTCGTGCCCACCTAATACCACATCAACATGACCACGTTCAAAAGTTTTTTCGATTAACTTTGCCATTACTTTAGTTACATTTGGCGAACTTTGGCTAGATTTTAGTATAACACAATTACCTGCAGATACTGCATCAACAATAGGATCAATGCTTAGCAAAAATGGATAATTCCAAGGGCTAATAACCAGCACACATCCATACGCATTTGGTAGTCTATAACTTTTTGAGTGAAAGTGAGTAAGTGGTGTAGCCACGCGCTTAGGCTTAGAATATTTTTTGCAATGTTTAATCATATGACGCGTTTCGCTTAATACCATGCCAATTTCACTCATATAACTTTCCATTTCACATTTATTTAAGTCAACCCTTAAAGCCTCGGCAATCTCTGGCATCATTAGTTTAATATTTTGGTACAGGCGTTTTAAACTGGCAACCCTTTCGTTAAGGTTACGCATTTTGCCCGACTTAAAATATTCGCGTTGACGTTCAATAATTGATTGCATTTCAATTTTATCCATTTTTCACCTCATAATAAATTTGTTCCAACTGTTTTGCTGTATACAATACTGGCACTGGATATAACGGATTAGCCTCATGCTCAGCAGTAACTGCAAGATTTTCTATATCCTTTTCGTCAATCTCTGTAATTGATGTTGGAATATTCATTGTTCTATTCATATCCTCAATTTTTTCAATAAATATTTTTGCACCAACTTCCTTTGAAGTATCTTGACTGAATAATCCGGCATAAACACCCAGTTCCCATAATTTATTATATATTTTACTACCAAATTTACGTAAAATATAAGGTAGAATAACTGCATTAGCAAGTCCATGAGGAACATTATATTTTCCGCCTAAACTATGTGCTATTGCGTGAACATAACCCACATATGATTTAGTAAATGCAACACCTGCATTGTATGATGCAAGTAACATCTTTTCACGTGCCTTAATATCGGTTGGATTATTATAACATTGTTGCAAGTTTTCAAAAATGGTTTTAACTGCAAACTTTGCACAATTACGTGTTTGTTTAGTATTACTGCGCCCAATATATGCCTCTACTGCATGCGTTAATGCGTCCATACCAGTTGTCGCTGTTATATGTTTAGGTAACCCTATCGTCAAACTAGCATCTAGCAAAGCATATTTAGGAATTAATGGAAAATCATTAATAGCATATTTATGACGCGTTTTACTATCAGTTATTACTGCTGCAAGCGTAGTTTCACTACCAGTACCCGCAGTAGTAGGCACAGCAATAAGCAAAGGCAAGCGTTTCATAACCTTTAATATACCTTTCATTTTATCAAGGCTCTTTTTAGGTTTAACTACCCTTGCTCCTGTTGCCTTTGCACAATCCATTGCCGAACCGCCACCAAAAGCAATAATAGCATTGCAATTATTGTTATTGTATATTCCTAAAGCCTCATCAACATTATCTGTTGTAGGATTTGCAACCACTCCATCATATACACTTAGTTTAATTCCGTTGTTTATAATTTTATCTTCAAGAGATTTGGTTATATTTAAACCTCGAATGCCTTTATCCGTAACCAACAAAACACTATTAATTTGATTTTGGATTAGAATCTCCACAACCTCATCATTTGTTTTTAAAATCTTAGGTTCTCGGTAAGGTAGTAATGGTAAAGCCCACTTAAATATTGTTTGAAAAGTTCTACAATACATCTTTTTAAATATATTCATTTTTACTCCTATTTTTCAAAAAATGCAACACCGATAGCACCTGGTCCAACATGTGTTCCTATTGTACTACCTATCATAAATGATGGTACATTTTCGGTATGTCTTTCCCATAAATGCGCACTATCTTCAACGTACTTATTTAATACACTATCATCAGTACCTGACCATACCACGCCAAAAGGCATATCAAAATCGATGCCACCTTTCTTTTCAACAAGGCTGTTAAGCAAATTATTACCCTTTTTTGAACCCATCGCCTTACCTATCATCTTAACTTCCCCATTAACAACTCCTACAACTGGCTTTATTGAAAACACTTCTCCAGCAAAAGCAGTAACGGCTGAAATGCGACCACCTTTCTTTAAATACTTTAACGTATTAAGCATAGCCATCACATTTACTTTTGATTTAACGTTATCTAATTCAGTTGCAATTTCCATTGCAGTTTTGCCTTGAGCAATTAAACGCATTGCATGTTGCACAAGCAACCTTTCACCAATGCAAGCATTAAGACTATCCACCACAAATACTTTGCCTTGATAGTTTTTAGAAGCCTCGCATGCACTACGATATGTACCTGAAAGTTTTGATGAAATTGTAATAACCACAGCAGTATCTCCCGACGATACAACTTGCTCAAAAGTTTGCTCAAATCTATACGGATTTATTTGACTTGTTTTAGGAAGTTCATCACTTTCGATTAATTTATTATAAAAATCTTTTGGCGTAAGATTTACACCATCTAAATATTCATCATCACCAAATCTAACCTCCATAGGAAGCATTATTATACCTAATTTATCCGCTTCGTTTTGATTAATATCCGAAGCTGAATCTACTATTAATTTTACCATATTTTATCCCTCGTACTCATCACATATTTTTTGCAAGTTATTGCTAATTGTAGTTAGATTTTTGTAAAACTTTTTTCTTTCCTCAATATTCATATCAGCACTAGCAATATTTACAATGTTTTCTACTTTTTCAGCTATTTTTTCAGCAACCAACTTGCCTTTTTCAGTTAAATAAAGCGGACTTTTGTAGCGTTTTTCAGTTTTACACTTGCACTCAATGTAACCATTTGTTTCCAAATATTCAATCGACCTTGATATTGCGGCCTTATCCTCATCGCTTGCGTCACATATCTCTTTTGCTGTCATATTGCCATCGCTTTGATACAAATAATATAAGCACGATACATGCGGACTTTTCAAATCAAATTCAGCCATCTCCTCTGTTTTTATTTTGGTAATAGATCTACGTATTTTTGTAATCAATAACGTAAAAATTTCAAATCTCTGTTCCATAATATTCCTCTTTGTTGATTTGTCAACAAATATATAATAGCACTTGTGTTGTTGATTTGTCAACAAGATTTATTTAAAAGTTATAAAATTTATTTCACCTTTTAAAATGTTTGTGATATAATATTTTTTAGGGAGGATATATTATGATACTTTTAACTGGAGGACTAGGTTATATTGGTTCACATACTGCAGTTGAATTATTGGATAATGATTATGAGGTTGTAATAATTGACAATTTATCTAATAGTAAAATTGAAACTAAAAACAAAATTGAAAAAATTACAGGTAAGCAAGTAATTTTTTATGAAGGTGATGTTAGGGACGAAAAATTATTAAGTTCAATTTTTAGCAACCATCAAATTGATAGTGTAATTCACTTTGCTGGATACAAGGCAGTTGGCGAATCGACACAAAAACCTATTGAATATTATGATAATAATATTAATTCTACTTTAGTATTATTACAAGTAATGCGTAAATTTGATGTTAAAAATATTGTATTCAGCTCATCAGCAACTGTATATGGTCGTGCTAAATCAATGCCCATTTATGAGGACTTTGAATTATCCGCATCAAATCCTTATGGACGTACTAAATTATTTATCGAGGAAATTTTACGCGATTATTACAATGCAGATAATAGTTTGAATATTGCATTACTTCGTTACTTTAATCCAGTAGGAGCTCACCCTAGCGGATTGATTGGTGAAGACCCTAACGGCATACCTAACAATTTGATGCCATACATTACCAAAGTTGCTACTGGCAAACTTGAAAAATTAAGCATATTTGGTAACGACTACCCTACAAAAGACGGAACTGGAGTACGTGATTTTATTCACGTATGCGACCTTGCAAATGGTCACCTTAAAGCCGTTCAAAAACTTCAAACTAATTGTGGTTTGGTTACATATAATCTTGGAACAGGTGTAGGATACTCAGTACTAGATATTGTTAATTCATTTATCAAAACTTGTAATGTTGACGTGCCTTATACATTTGCACCACGTCGCCCTGGCGATATTGACACGTGCTACGCAAGCCCTGAAAAAGCCGAACGCGAACTTGGATTTAAAGCAACTCGCAGTTTAGATGATATGTGTAAATCAAGTTATAATTTTGAAAAAAATAACAAATAATTATTAATAAAAATAAATTAATTAAATATTAAAAAAATAAAAGTAAAAATTAATTACTTTTATTTTTATTCTATAAAATAGTATTACATTGATAAATTGTATTCAAATTATTGAAATAAATTTAAATATTACAATTTATTTTTAATTAAATTAATTTTATCTATGATTTCATTATGAATATTATTAATTGATTTTAAATTATTATTTTCAACACAATTAATAA
>JBKSMT010000041.1:0-3416 GCA_046881945.1 Clostridia bacterium | reverse complement strand
TACAACAGATTATGAGAGTTTAAAAAATGATATTATCGTATTAGGAAAAACACATACTGCGACTAAATATACTTCTAATTGTACTTTATCGGGAACAACATTTGTATTAACTAATTCTACTGTAAGAAGAGAACGTAATCATATCAAGATTGCATTTACAACACCGTCAAATATGTCGGCAACAAATCCTACCGTTCAATATTATGTTAATTTAAACGGTTATGGAGCATTACCTTTAAAAACGGCTTTAAATTCAATTAGTTTCTCGTTGCAACCTAATACTTATTATGTTATTAAGCTACAAAAGAATGGCACAAATAATTATTGGCAATTTATGGGTGAATATCAACCAAGAGCAGAAATTAAAGAAGAAAATCCTCAAAGTCCATTTTATGTCAATGGTTCAGTTGGTGATATTCGTATTGTACTTAGTGGTGGAGAATATGACAATATATCTACAAGTGAATTAGCTTTAGAAAGAGCGCAATGGGAATTATATACACGTTGCAGATTATTAGATTCATTAAGTTTAACCTGTATACCTATTTATTGGTTAGATGTGAATTGGTTAGTTTCAATCACATTACCAACAGAAACAGAGCCTAAGTTATTTATTGTAAAAGAAATTACAACATCGGGTGGTGTTATGGGCGTACAAAATGTTACACTTATGAGTTTTTATGATTTTTATGACGGAGTTGCATCACCGTTATTGGATAATAATGGTGAATATATTTTAGATGATAATTACAACGTAATTATGACAGGAAGGGATGTATAATAAATGGGTAAATTTGAAACTTATCCCGAAGCTACTACGTTAGAAAATAGCGATATTACTTTGTATAATAAAAGTTCTATTACGCACAAAGTAACGTTTGGTAGACTTGTTAGTTTAATAAAAAATAAAATTGCAGAAAGTGGACTTATAACTTCTATCAATACAGGAGCAGGTCTAACAGGTGGAGTAATTACAACATCGGGAACAATTAAATGTAAATTAAAAACAGAGACACTTTCATCTTTAGCGTCTAGTGCCGTATCAACAATGGCAGATAGACAATATCCTGTTAATTTGGATAAAGACGGAAATTTGTCTGTTAACGTTCCTTGGTCGGGAAGTACCTATTTAGGTGAAAAAGGTGTAACCGTAGCAGGTAACAAAATTTCTGCTAGTTTAAAAAGTAATGTTCCATCTGCATTATCATCAGCTAATATGGGTTCTACTGCGGATAGACAATACGCCGTTGGACTAGATGTTGATGGTAAATTATCTGTTAATATACCTTGGACAGAAGGTGGTATGACAATAAATGGAAGTAATGCGGATTCTCATGTTAATTTTGCAGGAGCGTTTACTGTTGGAAATAGAAAATCGGGAAGTACAATAGGAACAAATTCTACAGCAGAAGGATATAATACAATAGCAAGTGGTAATTATTCACATGCAGAAGGATATTATTCACAGGCAAAGTATTATGCCTCTCATGCAGAAGGTAATAATACAAAAGCTAACAACAATTGTACACACGCAGAAGGTAATGATACAAAGGCTAATGGTGTGGATTCTCACGCAGAAGGACAATACACAGAGGCTAACGGTGAAGCATCTCACGCAGAAGGACGATATACAGAGGCTAATGGCAATTATTCATCTGTAAAGGGTTACGGAGATAGCGGTCTTTATTATTATTCAGATATTTCAGAATTAGACACTACTGTTAACCATAGCATATCTGCAAACGGCATAGGTTCTAGTGCAGAAGGATATACGGAATATGACGAAAACGAACAGTTTGAATTGAGAAGTCAAAGTATAATACAGGCGAATGGATTAGGTTCTCATGCAGAAGGATGTGCAATAGTAGATTTACAAGCCGAATCCGATAGTATGATTATTGCTTATGGTGATGGTTCACATGCAGAAGGTTACTCTGATGGAAAAAGTATCATATTAGCAAGTGGAAAAGGTTCTCATGCAGAAGGTCGCAATACGACAGCTAGTGGAAATTATTCTCACGCAGAGGGTTCTAATACAAAAGCAAGTGGCATAAATTCACATGCAGAAGGTGAAAAAACAAAAGCGACTGCTTATGATTCACACGCAGAGGGTGAACAAACAACAGCTAGTGGGTATGGTTCTCACGCAGAAGGTCGTGATACAACAGCGAGTGGTTCTTATTCACATGCAGAAGGTCAAGCAACAACAGCTAGTGGCGATTACTCTCATGCAAGTGGATATGGTGCTGTTGCTCCGTTAATATCACAATTTGTGCATGGTGGATGTAATAAAAAGTTTGGTGAATCCTCTACTGATTACAGAGGCGTATTTGGTTTTCAGCCCGATGGACGGTATTATACAACAGATACTACCATAGCAAAAGCATATAACGGTAGCGGTGGAACAGCAAGTGCGAATGTAACGCTAAAATTGTCGTTAAAACAATGCGCAATATATACCTTATATGTTTCAACATATCATACTGACAATACTTGTAATATAAGTATGTTTACAATTGCCACTCCTAAAACAACTACAAACACATCAATGCCATCAGTAGAAACGTTATTGCTACATGATGTTACTGTACAAGGCGTGGAAAATAGCAAAATTGAAATATCAAGTGCATATGACTATATGTTCCATCTAATTAGAATTATGTAATTAAACAAAAAAATAAAGAGAGAATTATAATGAACAAAGAACCAAAGATACAATTCTCTAAAATTCTTACTGTTGGTTCTTTAATACTATTTACATGGTCTTTATTACAAGGGTTTATTACTGATTTTACTCAAATGTATGACACTACTATATATGTTACGGCTATTAGCATAAGCGGTGGTATATTTGGAGTGTGTTTAAAGGCATATATGAGTAAATCTAAAGCTGAAAATATATATAAGGTACAGAAATCCATGTATGAAGACATTATGGATATTAAACTTAAGTATAATGAAAATATGATGAAACTTACGCAACAATACAACATGACGCAAAGTGACATTGATATTATGGATTCTACCTCTCCAATAGATGAAGGGGTAGACAGTATTATTAATGATATGCGTGAGAATATCAATAATCATTTATATGACACAAAAACAGAAGATGAAATAGAGAATTATTAAATTAATTAAACATAAGAGTGTGAAATATTAAATATTTTCACACTCTAATTATAAAACAATACATAAAGGAGATAACAATATATGTCAACAGTATTATTTAAGCGTGGCAGTTCTGCGGATATGGCAGATACACCTATAACTGATGGTATGCTTTTCTTTAATGAAGAAGATTTTAAAATATACATGGACAACGGTTCAGAACGTGTTCAATATGGTGGTGATACTGAACTTATTTCAGACCCTTCTGAGGCGCTATTGACTAATACATTTAACGCAAGAGGCTC
>JBKSMT010000040.1:0-6976 GCA_046881945.1 Clostridia bacterium | reverse complement strand
CGTTATTACATATAAAAATTTAGGACAAAGTTATCCTTTTGAAACAATATCTATTCGACTTATTGATGAACAAGATTTTAGGGAAGTTAATATTGTAAAGTATGATTTAGATTTAGATATTGCTGTTCTTAAATTAACTTGTGATAGAAATATACAACCAATAAAGATTGGCAATGATAATAAACTTGATTATGGTGATAAGGTTTATGCTATTGGTAATATGAGTAATTACGGAATATCTTTAACAACAGGTTATATTGGCATCCCCCATATCAACATTACATATAACGAAATAACCCGAAATGTTATTCAATGCGATTTGACTATTTCTGATGGAAATAGTGGAGGCGCATTGATTGACGAGAATGGAAAGTTGGTAGGTATTACAACATTTAGACTAAAAGACCAAGCCAACAACATTATTTATGGTATTTCTTACTGTATACCCGTTAATACAGTAATGGAATATATTAAAATTTAATTTAAGGAGGAACTATGACAAAAAGTTTTAAGAAATTGCATATCATTACACTTTCTTTAATACTTGCTGTAATTTGTGGTGCGTTTTATTGCTTAACTTATTATCAAAAACCAACACAAACACAAATTGCAACAAGAAACATAGAAGTTGGTAAAAATGCAATAGATTATGAAGCTTACTTTGAACAATTTGATAGTGTTAGTTTTGTACCAGATGCAAAATTATCTACTTTAAATCTTGTTCAAACAGTAGATGAGGAATTTTTAAGTGAAATTAATAACAATTCTTCAACAACTCATTATAAAGGAGAGGTTTGCTATGATATTGAATATGACCATGAAAATGGCAAAGTATATTTAAATGCAACTCTTTATTTAGATGATGAAGGCAACTGCTTATTTGAAAAAGTTGAAGGAGTTGCTTGTTGGAACGAAAATATTAATGACATTGACATTGTTTTTGAAGCGGAAGATGATATTATATTCTTATCAGATTTGAATGAGGATATAAATAACTGTGGTTGGTTCAAAAAGGCATTAAAATTTGTTAAAAAACATGCAGTAGCAATAGTTGCAACCGTTGCAGTAGTTGCAGTTGTTGCTACAGTAGCAGTTGCAGCTCCTGCTTTAGTAGCGGCTGCAACAGCAACAATTAGCGTTGGAGGAGGAACTGCAGGACTAGCCGGAGGAATTAGTGCTGGATTAGTTGCTGCTGGTAGTGCCATCGCAAGTTCAACATTAGTAACCGCAACAGTTGCAGCAGCAGTTGTTACAACAGGCGCTGTATTGACAGCTTGTTTACTTGATGATATAATTACATTAACAGAAGCATATGTTGTTGACTTCGCTGAATCTGTTAGAAAAACAAATAGGGCTGATAGATATTTATTAGTTGTTATGTCTGCATTAGACCAGCCTCTTGTTACACATTATAAACCTGTAACATTAGAAACTGCTAAAACATGGTTCTCTTTAGGTGGTCAAGTTTGGACTCCATATTCTAATGATGCTATAGGATTAATTAACTCTTGTGGATATGCTGCAGGTGATAGTAAGAAAAATATAGGAATTCCAGAACGCAATATATTATCTAACGGACTATATGGTAACTGGCACTATCACGCTATTGATCCAACTACAAAGAATAAAATCCGCTTGCCTGGAGATGGACAAAATGGTAATATTGGCAAGGCACATGCCGTTCATTGCTTTTTCTATTACAATGTTTAAAAGGTCTAGATATGAATAATAAAGAAACATACATACAAAAATTTGGTAAGAATTTTAATACTATTGATAATCTCATTGTTCTTTTAAAAGAAAAGTATCATCCACAAATATTTACTTCAATGAAGGAATTTATAAAGACCCCTTATTTTCATATTAATGAAGAAATGTCAGTTGATGAATACACTGACGATTACATAACCGAAAATGATAACTATATCATAATTCTATTTGATGATTATAGAGATTTTGAAAATGCATCAGAAAAAGATAAAATTTGTGGTGATGTTGTGATATCTTATAATAAGGATACGAGAAAAATAGTTAAATATTTTTATACTACAAGTTTTAATTTTATCAATAATTCCCTTAAGGATATTGAAATGTTTTACAATAATTAAATCAATAATTTATATAGGAGTTTTATATGGATAAAATTAATGCTAGTAAATTTATAAATGTTTTATTATCAAAATATAAGGCAAAAGAGATTGATAGGAAGAAATTTGCTTTGTTATTAACAGGACAAGAATCTGACTCTAATTTATCAAATTCAGAACTTATGGAAAACTGTATTGATGATGAAATTAAAAATATTAAATATTTCTTAATAAATGATACAGAAGTTTTGAATAAAAATTGTAAATGCCTTCCATCTAGCTTCGGCAACATAGAGCAACATATGCCATATACTACATATCCTTATATCCTTGTTGCACTAGGTATAAGTCAAGATAACTCTTTAATAGAAGATTATTACATAATGTCTTCATTTGAGCATAATATTTTTGAGGAAATGCGTAATTTATAACAATTATGATTACAAAGGAAAAACTAATCAACTTATTTGGAAATAACTACAACTCTTTAGATAATTTGGTTAAGTATTTAAACGGGAAATACCATCCAAAATATTTCAATAACTTCAAAGAATTTTGCACATCACTAAATATTAGAAACCAATCTGTCGATGAATACACAGATGATTATATATCTGAAAACGACACTTATTTGGTTATCTTATTTAATGATTATAGAGATTTCAAAGGTGCAAATGCGAACGATAATTTTAGTGATGATATAGTTGTTTGTTATGATAAAGATACAAATAAAATTACTAAATATTATTACACTGGATTAGACAATGAATATCTTCACGATATTGATGCATTTATTAATTAATCACAAATCACATAAAACCATTAAACATTGTTGTTTAATGGTTTTTTCTTTTAATTAATTTGGTTTAGTTTTTGTTATTATTCAACTTATTAAATACCTCCAGTGTTCAAACGCTATCACCCTCGTTCCGCCAATCAAAACCTAAATCGAGCACCTAGTTTGACTTAGGTTTCTTTTTATTATATAAAAAACTGCAGAGAAGTTAATCCTCTGCAATTTTTTATGAAGCCTGTTTGTTTGATTTTATAATTATAGGCTTATCCTTACCTAAAATATAATTTTCATCAATAATAATCTTTTCGATATTATCATCAAAATGACTTGTATACATTATATCAAGCATACGTTCTTCTAATATTGTACGTAATCCTCTTGCACCAGTTTTAAGTTCAATTGCTTTTTGAGCAACTGCTTTGATGGCTGTTTTATCAAACTCAAGTTCAATTCCGTCCATTTTAAATAGTTGAATATATTGCTTAGTTAATGCATTTTTTGGTTTAGTTAATATTTTTTCCAAAGATTTTTCATCCAAAGCTTCTAAGCCAACAACCACTGGAATACGACCCACAAATTCTGGTATCATACCATATTTTATCAAGTCATGCGGTTGAATCTCTTTTACATTGTTTTGAGTATTCTTGATACTACGAGCATTTACATCAGCACCAAATCCAAGACCAGCACTTCCGTTACGTTCGCTAATAATCTTATCAAGACCAACAAACGCACCACCACAAATAAACAAGATATTAGTTGTATCAATTTTAATATTTTCTTGTTGGGGGTGTTTACGTCCGCCTTGAGGAGGAACGCTTGCAATAGTGCCTTCAAGTATCTTCAATAATGCTTGTTGCACACCTTCGCCCGAAACGTCACGGGTTATTGAAACATTTTGGCTTTTACGTGCAATCTTATCAATTTCATCAATATAAATAATTCCACGCTCTGCCTTAGAAATATCATAATCTGCATTTTGAATAAGTTTTAATAATATATTTTCAACATCATCACCAACATATCCAGCCTCAGTAAGTGCTGTAGCGTCACTAGACGCAAAAGGCACTTTTAACATTTTTGCCAAAGTTTTAGCAAGTAATGTTTTACCACTACCAGTAGGCCCTACAAGTAACACATTGCTTTTTTCCAACTCAATTTCATCAGCACCTTTGGTTTTAGATTGTATTAAATTATAATTAATGCGTTTATAGTGATTATAAACCGATATGGCAAGAATTTTTTTAGCATCATCTTGACCTACAATAAACTCATCTAATTTAGCCTTAATTTCTTGTGGCTTTGGCAAATCTAAAATTTGACTTTGCGGTTCGTTTTTAGAAACCTTTTCGCCCATGATTTCATGACATAAATCCACGCAATCCTTACAAATAAAACAATTACCTTCAGGATTAGCTATAATATGCTTCAAATTATTTATAAGTCTTCCACAAAATGAACAATTTGCATTTAATTCTTTCACAAAAACTCCTCACTTTTAACAATTTACCGTATTTAAATAATTAAATGCCAATTTGCATTGGCATTATAATTATCTTTTTTCAAAAATCTTATCTATTAGTCCATATTTCAATGCAGATTTAGCATCCATATAATTATCACGATCAGTATCTTTTTGCAAAGTTTTAACATCTTTGCCCGTATTTTCTGCCAAAATTTTATTTAAAATTTCGCGCGTTTTTGAAATATGTTTTGCTTGTATTTCAATATCGCTTTGTTGCCCTTGTGCACCACCTAATGGTTGATGTATCATAACTTCACTATGAGGCAAACATATACGTTTACCTTTAGTTCCGCTTGAAAGTAACACTGCTGCCATACTTGCCGCCATACCAATACAAATTGTAGAAACATCACATTTAATATAATTCATAGTATCATAAATAGCAAGTCCAGCACTAACACTGCCACCTGGGCTATTGATATACATAAATATATCCTTATCAGGATTTTTACCCTCCAAGTAAATTAATTGTGCCACAACTGAGTTTGCAACTTGGTCATTAATTTCGCCACTTAAGAATATAATTCGGTCTTCTAACAATCTACTATAAATATCATAACTACGTTCATTGTTGCCAACCTGGTCAACCACCATAGGAATTAACATATTTACCCTCCTATTAATTCTATGCCACAAAATTTAATTTATTTTCATCAACTAAATTACTTAATTGTGTTATTTTGTCTTAAAAAGTCTAATAGTTTCTTCATTAAGATTTCATTAGCAATTTGATTAATACCATTTTCACCAACATTGTTCTTATATTCAGCAGCTTTCATACCTTGAGCTTCAGCCACTTCAGTAATCTTAGCATCAATATCAGCTTCAGTAACATCAATATTTTCAGTTCTAATTAACTTTTCAAGCACCAAACGTCCCTTAACTTGACGTTCAGCCATAATGCGTTGATCAGCCTTGATTTCGTTTACAGTTTTGCCGATTTGAGCAGCATAAGTTTCAAGTGTTGCACCATAGTAAGAAAGTTGAGCTTCCATACCTCTAATCATACGATCAGTTTCACTATCAACCATAGCATCTGGAACAGTTACCTTAGTATTGTCAACAATAGTATCTAACATACGATTATCAACTTCGATTTCAGCATTTTGATTTGCTTGCTCAATTAATTTTTCACGAATATTGTTTGTGTATGCTTCAACTGTATCAAACTCTGAACTATTTTGAACAAATTCATCATTAAGTTCAGGCATAATACGTTCACGCACATTGTGGATTTTAACCTTAAATACTGCTGGCTTACCTGCTAATTCTGCTTGATGATATTCAGTAGGGAAAGTAACATTAACATCCTTTTCGTCACCAACATTTAAACCAACAAGTTGATCCTCAAATGTATCAATAAATGAATGTGAACCAATCTTTAATTGATATTTTTCAGCCTTGCCACCTTCGAAAGCCTTACCATCAATAAATCCTTCAAAGTCTAGTGTTACTGTGTCATCATTTTTAACTGGTTTACCTGTTTCAACAAGGCGTGAACCACGCATTAATTCGCGGTCAATAGCAGTTTTAACTTGTTCATCAGTAACTTCCTTTACATCTTTTTTGAATTCCAAACCCTTATATTCAGCCAAGGTAAATTCTGGTGTTGATGGGATTTCAAGTACAATTTCAATACCTTTATCATCCATCTTCTTGATATCCATCTTTGGTGCTTGATATGGTTGAACATCTTCGTGTTCTCTTAAAATTTGGCTATATGCCATATAAAAAACATCATCTAAAGCGTCTTGAACAAATACACCTTGTCCATAAACCTTTTCAATCATATTTCTAGGAGCATGACCTTTTCTAAAACCTTGAACGGCATATTTGGCTTTATTTTTTTGATAAGCCTTTTCAACGCTTTCGCTCCATTCATTAGCGTCAAGTTGAATAGTTGCTTCTACTATTCCATTTTCTTTTTTAAGTAAATCGTATTTCATTAAAGTTCTCCTTTTTTATTAGCGGTTATATTATATCACATATTTTTGTTAATTGCAAGTTTAAATGCAATATTTATATTAAATAATTACACAAAGAAGGTAATAGCTAATATCAAAAATACTATACCAACTATACAGCAACTAACAATTTGCTTATTATTGCGCTTTGATATTTTTTTTCTCATCTTATCTATTATATCAATATTATAAATATGATAATACTCACTATTTGTTCCATTTATAGCAATATCTTGTAATATCTTATTGGCATCTTCATCAAAATCATACATTTCTTGCTGATTTCGGATATAAGTTGTCCATGTTAATATCAATATTGCTACTCCCCAACACAAAAAACTTACTCCACATTGTACAGCGATATTTTTACCAAAAACTGCAGTAAAGCCACCAGCTATTACTAAAATACCTATAAATATAAGTTTTGAATACCTTTTTAACATATATATTGTCTCTCCTATTTTACAAAACGTATTATTACAATTACTATTAATGCAATTATACTAATACCATACAAAAACATAAACCACGATTGGTCCTTACTGCGTGCAAAATAGTATGCATAAATAATCCCAACAGCCACCTCAATCCACATAGCAATTTT
>JBKSMT010000039.1:0-8124 GCA_046881945.1 Clostridia bacterium | reverse complement strand
TACATAATTTTATATCATCGATATGTACGGCGATACAATCTCCGTAAACTTCGCCATCTTCATCCACAAATGTAAAATCTACAAGCACTTCGTTTTTTATCATATAATCAAATAATACTGGTCCTTGCGCTCCAATATGCACACCATCTTTTGTGTATTTATCTTTTTCAACTATCAACTCAACCCAATCATCTTTTTTAAATTTGTTTTTACTTAATGCTTTTTTCTCTTTCGATATTGTATTACCCATTAATTCATCTAAATCGTCTAATATATTTTGAGGCAACTGCTCTTTTTCAATTATTAAATCTTCTTTATCTGCAATAGCAACTATATATTCACCAATATTATTATCATTAAGAAATAGTACCTCAACTTTATCCTTTTTGGCACTTAATACTAATCCATGTATTCCTTCGTATAAATTTTTATTTTTATATTCTTCCTTGCAATTAATTAACTTAACTATGTTATTTTTTTTCATTAATTTTTCCTCCAAACGGTGTTGTATTTATAATTTCACCTTCTGGTCGTAACATCCAGCCACTATAAAATGTATATCCTCTCAAAGTTGTTGGAATTGCTAATCTTTGACCAAACCTATCCAATTTCTTTAATTTGTAATTACCTAAAAGATATTGATTTAATGCTTGACTTTTATATTCTTCAACCAAATTCTTAGAATCTGTTATTGAATATCCCCATTTTTCAAATAATCCTTTTTTCCATTAGTATTATTAATTGAAAATGCATATTTAGTAAATTTTTCAATATCGCATTCCGCCTTTGCCTTTCTTTTAACTTTTGAAAAATCAATTTCCATGAGTTCACAATCGCAATTAGGGTGTAATAGCCCTTCCGAATCTGGCACTGGATTTTGTGGAATATTCCAACTCACAAAATAGCATCCATCTAAGGCAGAACATCTTAAACAATGTTTAAATATTGCCATTAAGTTTCTCATAAAACTTCTAAACCACTCTGGCTTATTTGGAATCATAAAATGAAACCATTCAGCCCATTGATTATTTACTATTTGTCCGTCTATTTCTGTAAAATTATCAAATACTTTCATATTATAACATTACTCCTTTTGTTTTTCAAGTATTTAACATATTTTAGCATGCAATTTTACAAAACAAACCTACTAGTGCCAATTTTTTATAACACCACCAAAAGAGTTAAAGCCGACAATACTAGTAGATAGATACTAAACACATAAAGTTTGTTATTTTTAAGCACTTTTAACATTAATTTGATTGATAATATTCCAAATATAAATGACGTTACAAACACTAATATTGATGGAATAATTTGTATGTTTACGCCCGTAGTAAACATTTCAATACTTTCAAACACTGCTGACGCAATTATAATGGGTATACTCATTAAAAAAGTAAACTCGCAAGCGTCGTTTTTGTTGGCACCACTCATCATACCGACCGCCATTGTGCTACCCGACCTACTAATACCTGGCAAGATTGCCACCGCTTGCATAATCCCCATGCTAACGGCATGCTTGTAGCCAAATTTTTGATTTTTAGCGCGTATAATATCCGCCACAATCAACAATATTCCAGTAATCAAAAATCCCGCCACCAAAAAGTAGATTGAATATAATTTATCCACCAAATCTTTAAATAATAAAACTCCAACCACGCAAGGCAAAGTTGCCACCAATAATTGCAAATTAGTTTTGCAAAAAGGGTGCTTAATTGAGTACGCTAATTTCTTACGCATACAAATAATAACCGATAGTAACGTACCTAAATGTGCCACCACACTTAAAAAGATAATATCGCAGTCAACATTAAAAATTTCGCTAAGCAATAATATGTGTCCGCTACTGGAAACTGGCAAAAATTCGGTCAACCCTTGCACAATTCCTATAAGAATATAAATAAAAAACATAAAAATACCTTGATTAATTTTTAAATTTATAGTATGATATGTTAGAAAATATTATATTATGTAGGTGAATTATGAAATTAGGTGTAGTAGGTTTGCCAAATGTAGGCAAAAGCACATTATTTAATGCAATTACAAAGGCTGGCGCAATGAGTGCCAATTATCCTTTTTGCACAATCGAACCAAATGTAGGTGTTGTAGACGTGTATGACCCTAGACTAGAAGTGTTAGCCAAAATGTACAATACTCAAAAGGTAACTCCTGCTCAAATCGAGTTTGTGGACATTGCAGGTCTTGTTAAAGGCGCTAGCGAAGGTGCTGGGCTTGGAAATAAATTTTTAAGTCACATTAAGGAAGTGGACGCAATACTTCACGTGGTTAGATGTTTTAAAAATGATAACATTATCCACGTAGACGGAAGCGTTGACCCTGCTAGGGATATTGAAACTATTAATATGGAACTTATACTTGCCGATATCGAAACTGTGCAAAAACGTCTTGGCAAGGTTGACAAACTTGTGCATGGTGGTGATGCAACCGCTATTAAGGAAAAGGAATTGTTGGATAGAATTTATAAAACGCTTGCCGACCAAAAACCAGCACGTATGCTAAACTTTGATGAGGAAGAACAAAAGATTGTTAATGGATTTTTCCTAATCACAACCAAGCCAATTATATATGTAGCAAATACTAGTGATACACTTGATGACTATCAACGTGAAAATCTAACCAAAATCGAAGCACTTGCAAAATCTGAGGGTGCTGAAATGATATCTTTGTGTGCAAGGTTGGAAGAAGAACTTGTAAGCCTAAGTGATGAAGAACGTGAATTGTTTATGGAAGAACTTGGCATTTCTCACTCTGGTCTTGACAAACTTATTGTTGCTAGTTATTCATTACTAGGTCTAATAAGTTACCTAACCGCTGGCGAAAAAGAAGTTCGTGCTTGGACAATTACAAAAGGTACACTTGCACCTCAAGCGGCAGGTAAAATCCATACCGACTTTGAGCGTGGATTTATCCGTGCTGATGTAGTTAAATATGATGACCTTATCGAAGCGGGCGACTATGCAAATGCACGTGCAAAAGGTAAAATTATAAGTGCTGGTAAAGATTACGTAATGCAAGACGGCGACATTGTAGTATTTAAATTTAATGTTTAAGTATTTACAAATCTAAAATTTGTGCTATAATACAATCAAGGAAAACCATTATGCGAATTATTGAAAAATTAACGGCTAAATTTAAAAAGCCAGAGCTAAAAATTGTAACTACTCGTAATTTAGTTGACTATATGATAAATGAAAGAATTATGTTCGTTCCAAATTATAATGAACGTGAGTATATAAAAGCACGTAAAAGAACTCAACGTCAAGTTAGCAAAAACCTTGAAAGATAAGGAAAAGTTTATGAAAAAAAATAAAAATAATTTAATTAAACAAGATATCCATCAACAAAAAACTCAATCTCCACACAAGCATATTAGCGAATGCCCACCCGTGCTTGGCAAAAAAATTCATGAGATTAAGGTTGATGTGGAAAAATATCGCAAAACCAATGCAATAATCATGAGTGTATTATCTTCAATATTAATATTGATATTTGTGCGTTTTATACTTATCTTTAACCACTGGCTAGTTATCACCATTTCATTTACCACAATACTATGTTGCATTGTTTGGACTATTTTTGCGGTTAAAAAGTCGTTAATAAAAGTTGAATACACTTTGTACGAAAATTATGTACTAAAAGCATACGAAGATGCTTGCACCTATGCTGACAACTCAAAATTTATGGGTTACAAAATCAAAACAAGTATTGTTGACAAAATGTTTAAACCTAAAACTAAAACAATCATATTATATTATAGCAATAAATATCTCCCCTACCTAAAATTAAGTTGTATCAGTGAGGATACAACCGAACTTATCGAACTTATCCAAAAACATTGCAGTAAATCTACTAAAAAAGAAAGCAACTAACTGCTTTCTTTTTTAAATGTCTTTATGATATGAATTGTATATATTTTCAGCAACCTGCTTTGAAATTCCTTTTGTGTTTTTCAACTCATCTAGGGTTGCATTTTTAATCCGCTCAAGTGTACGGAACTTGCTTAACAATATTTTACGTGTGGTTGGCCCTACGCCTTTAATTGCTTGAAGTCCGCCCTTGTACATTCCTTTACTGCGAAGTTGACGATTGTATGTGATTGCAAAGCGATGCGCCTCATCACGCGCCAGTTGAAGTAGACGCAAACTATAACTACCCCTAGGTAAAAATATTGATTTACTTTGATGTGGCACAAACACTTCTTCCAATCTTTCCGCCAAACTTATAATATCATTAGTGTAACCATATTGTTGAACAACATCAACTGCTACACCAAGTTGCCCTTTACCACCATCAATAATAATTAAATCAGGCATGGACGAAAAACTAATATCCTCACCATTTAATTCATTCATACGCCTAGTCAACACTTCATTCATGCTAGCAAAGTCATCAATAAAGCCTACATTTTTAATTTTAAATTTGCGATAATGCGATTTTGCCTTTTCGCCATTAATCAACACCGACATTGACGCAACAGTATATTCTCCATAAGTATGCGAAATATCAAAACACTCTATTCGCTTTGGCTCACGTGTTAACCCAAGTTCCTTTTGCAATTGCTTAACCGCCCCTATTGATGTGTTGATTTTCTTTTTGGTTATTTCCACATTCTTTTCAAGATGTAGGCACGCATTTTGCTCAGCCATTTTAAGTATTTTCATCTTATCTGTATTAGTGGTTGGTTGAGTAATAGTCGCCTTTTTGTTATGCTTGTTTTCAATATATTGTTTTACAACATCTAAATCACCAACACCACTTGGCAAAATAATTTCATCAACATTATACACGTGATTTGTGTAATATTGTACTAAAAATTGCTGATATGCTTCATCTTTTTCAATAAAATTAAGTATATCAAACGATTGCACGCCTTGAACCTTACCACCACGAATAACCACAACACACATAGCACTCAACTCGCCATTAGTACACATACTAAATACATCAAGGTCAATGTTGTTGCGAAGTTGCATAACTACACGTTCCTTAAGCCTATCCACCATTTTAATTTTATCCCTAAGTATTAAAGCAGTTTCAAAGTTTTCAGCCCGCGCACTTATATCCATTTTGTTATTTAAAATTTCCTTAATCTCCTTCGTGTCGCCACGCAAAAATTTGATGGCAGAATTTACAATTTCGTGATATTCTTCCTTTCCAATTTTTTTTGCGCAAGGAGCACTACACAAATGCATATCGTGATATAGGCAAGATTTTTTAACATTACCATTAACACTTAATATTTGTCCGCACTTACGCACTGGATATGCATAGTTGATAATATCCAAAATATCGTTAGCACTAATCCCCGCGAAATATGGTCCAAAAAATTTATCCTTACTATTAATTTTACGCGTAACTTCAAATTTGGGAAAATCCTCACGTAAATTAACCTTGATATATGCAAAGGCTTTACCATCCTTTAATAAAATATTGTAATATGGTTGATATTTTTTAATTAGATTACTTTCCAAGGCTAATGCATCATATTCAGTAGCCACCACGAAAAAATCAAAGTCAACCACGTTATTTACCATCGCTTGTACTTTGGGTATTTCTTGTTTACGTAAAAAATATTGACTTACACGTTTTTTCAAATTCTTAGCCTTGCCAACATAAATAACATTATTGTATTTATCTTTCATTAAATAAACACCGGGATTAGTTGGAAGGTTTTTAATTTTCTCTTGTAATAATTTCATATTTATATTATATCACATAAAATAAATTTTGAAAATATTTTTAAATAAATTTAAATAAATATATCAAATATCGTTAAAATAGGAGTTTATTAAATGCAAAAGTTAATAAAATTTAATATTTTGGTAATTGTTTTTATTTCTTATTGAAAATTTAAATATTTTATGCTAAAATGATATTAAATAAATATATTTTAATTTAAAAGGTGTATTATGGCAAATCACACATTTGAATATTTGATGAGAAATAAGGCGTTTACTAATCGTCATGTAGCTATATATTATTTAAATAATCTTCATCCTTTGCATGATCGTTTTTATTTGGACGAAAAGGATTTTATTAAAAAAGTAATCGCTACTGGATTTATAAGTGCAAGTGAAATTGACGAAAAAGTAATTGACTATTTTAACAAAAAATTAAAAACTAAACCTTATATCATGAAGTTAGCAAAAGAAAACTTCCTACATCAACCAGGAAGTCACTCATTTGAATTATAGAACAATTAAAACCCTTTTAAGAAAATTGTAGTATTATTGCTACAATTTTTTCATATTTATATATATGTCTTTAAAAAAAATCCTTAATGTGTTTATTGTCGTATTCTTTATAGCATTTAGTTGCGTTTTTTGCTTCGCACGATTTAATAACACTCCTCTAATAAATGGAAATAACAAAAATTTAACACTCTATGAAATATGGCATATCGAAAGTTTTGAGGGCGGAGGCGCTAATAGGCAAAATTATTTGAACAAGTTAGCCCTATCATACGAAAAATTAAATCCTTCAATTTTGTTTATGGTTAAAAATATTGACTATACCCAACTTGACGAAGCATTAAATATAAAAACTCCACACATAATATCTTTTAGTGAGCAAGTTGCAAAAATTGTTTTACCACATTTAAAAGCTTTTGACACAGAATATAATATCCAAAATAATTATTTGGAAAGCTCAACTTACAACGGCAAACTTATGGCAATTCCCTTTATTGCTAGCGGATATTGCTACTTCACTAAAACATCAAGTAATGATAATTTAAACTTATACACCTCAAACAACAATTTACATAGTGCTTCGCATTTGATTAAAAATACCACTATTAATAATGGCGAAACACTTTCATCATATCAATGTTATTCAAAATTTGTAAATACAAATAATACAAAACTGTTGGGTACGGCAAGAGATTTATATAGATTGAAAAATCTTGAGAGTTTAGGTAGATTTAGTGTGAAATACGAACCAGTTTCGTCATTTACAGACTTAATACAATATTTGGGTAAAACTTCAAATGATAACGAGGTAAACAAATTTATCGATTTTGTTATGAACAAAGATAATCAAATGAATTTAAGCAAACTAAGCCTATTCAACACAACTCAATTACCTTTGTACACTGAACCAACTTACGCACAGATGGAAAATGTATTAAAATTATGTCACGTTCCAAATATATTTATATAGTAAAAGGTTATTATGTTTTCAAAAATCCCAAACATCACATATTTATCAAACGAACCATTAAAAAATCATTGCTCATTCAAGATAGGTGGAAATGCTAGATTTTTTATAAGCACACACACTATTGACGCCTTACTTGATACAATCCACGCATGCAATCAACACTCAATACCTTACAAGATTCTTGGCGGTGGCTCCAATATTCTTTTTGATGACCTTGGCTATAACGGAGTAATTATTAAATATGATAACAAGGTAAAATATTTTAAAGAAAACAAACTATTTGCAAGTTCTGGTTGCAGTTTGGCAGAAATTATTCAATTTTGCCAACAAAACAATTTGAGTGGATTTGAATTTGCTACCGGTGTGCCTGCACTGCTTGGTGGCGCGATTATAAATAATTTAGGAGCTTACGAACAATCAATCAGCGATTATGTTGAATATATTACAATATTAAAAAATAATCGAATTATTTATCTAAATAAAGATGATTGTAATTTTAGATACCATTTTAGCAATTTACAAAATCAAAACTTAATTATTTTAGGTGCGATATTTAATATGCCATCCCTAGATAAAGAAATCTCTAAACAAAAATGTATTGAATATTTTAGCAAAAGAAAAACTTCTCAGCCATTAGAACTTCCAAATGCTGGGAGCATTTTTAGGCGCGATAAAAATATACTCCCTGCCAAATTAATTGATGATTTAAATTTAAAAGGACTTACGATCAACCAAGCTCAAGTCTCAAATAAACATTGTGGCTTTATTGTCAACTTAGGAAATGCTAAAAGCAAAGATGTATTAAGACTAATTGAAATAATCAAAAATAAAATATATGATAATTTTAAAGTAAATTTATCTCTTGAAATCGAATATTTGTCTTATTTATAGTATTTTGTATTAATATTTAATTATTTAATTTATTTTAAATTAATTTTTAAA
>JBKSMT010000038.1:0-26270 GCA_046881945.1 Clostridia bacterium | reverse complement strand
AATGGATACTACAAAAATTTTAAATATAAGACCTTACCGCAATGCCAACCACATATTCGCCCATAATTGAGCCAATCCAACTAAAATCTACTATAAAAATATTAAAAAGTAAAAACTTGTTATTGACAAATCACTATATTTAATATATAATGCAATTAAGTAATAGGAGACAATTATGAACTTTATTCAAAAAGCAATTAAACAAAATAAAGAAAAAAAAGAAATCGAATACCAACAAAGTGTATGTATTGTAATACCTACTATTGAAATTACTATAAATAATCTAAAAAATCGTATTAGCTATTTTGGACAAACAAAACATAATATAACACAGGAAAATATTGATAACTTTCTTTACTTTCTAGATATTCTTAATTCTTCTTATATTAATTTTCTATTTGATTTAAGATTATATCAACAAAAGTATAAACAACCTTACAATAGTGATATTAAAGATGATATAAAAGAAAAAATTGATTATATGTTGGAAAAGAAAAAAGAATACCGCAAAGAATTTGAAAGCATTTATGATAACTTTAAACGTACTACAAAAGGTGTTGACTTCCCTAGACGTAACGAAATTTTAGGTTTAATGCGTAAAGCATTTGACTTTGATAGTAGTAAATATTATCAATATAATACAAGCAATTAAAAGGAGACAATTATGAACTTTATTCAAAAAAGGATACTGCAAAACAAACTGGAACGCGAAAAAGAGTTAAAATATGATTGTTGTGCTTGTATTCCTACTATTGAAAGTTTTATTAATGCATTAAATGGACGTATCGAATTTTTTATGTGTAATAAAAAAAATATTAATAATGATGACATAGCGCATTTTTTACAATTATTAAAACGTCTTGATGACAATTATACATATTTTATAATCCAACTAAAAGAATACGAAGCCTCTTGTCCTGATAGACCTTCCAAACATCCAATAAGTGATTTGGAAGAAAAAGTTAATTATATGCAACAATTAAGAAAAGAGTTTCGTTTTGAATTTGAATCAATTTATAATAATTTTAAACGTATTACAAAGGGGTTAAATATCCCTGGAAGAAATGCTATTTTAACTCAAATGCGTAATATTTTTGACTTTGATAGTAGTAAATATTACGCACACGACCAATTTATAATAATGAGATAATAAAAGGAGAACATTATGAGTTATGATAATCATCCACCAAGACACAATAGTATAGGCGAATTACGTCATCCAGAAAGATTATCCATATACAATGTAGGTAGTAATCGTAGAGGTTTAATATCTAGGTTGTTATATCCCTACTTTGTTGCTCTAACTATGCAAGAACTTAGAACAATAATTTTAATGAAAGAAAAACCTATTCAAGGCCTCTTATCACGTAAGCAATATAAAATGCATCTTGCACAAAAGGAAAGAATTAAACAATTTCTAGAAAAAGAAAAACTAGAAAAAGAAAATAAAGAAAAATCATTATAAAACATAAAAAATACGGATATCAAATCCGTATTTTTGTTTATCTATTTTTATTAATAAAGTTGATAATGTCGTCTTGAGTGCCAGCACCTACCATTGTGTCTACTACTTGACCATTTTTAAATATTAGTAGTGTCGGAATTGAGAATATTCTAAAATCCCTTGCTACATCCTCTGCGTCATCTACGTCCACGTTGAAGAATTTTACTTCTGGTAGTAGTGTTTCAACATCTTCAAGTATAGGTTTTAACATACGGCATGGTCCGCACCAACTAGCCGAAAAATCCACGATACAAAATTTGCTTTCTTGTACTCTACTGCTAAAATTTGAATTATTTAAAATTTCCATAATTTACTCCTTTATTAAACTATTAATTACATACCATGTAATTGTAGTTGCCATAGCGGTTGGATAATATGAAATACTTCCAACAGGGCTTGATTTGATTGCAAGACTTGGAGTATAACACACTTTTAGATGTTGAATTCCTTGTTCTTTACAATATTTACGCAGTAACTTTGCTAGTGCGTCATTTTGAGTTTTAAATATATCCACAACTTCAAAATGAGGGTTATCAGCATACCTATTGCCCGCACCCATACTACACAACAAATTTAATTCTAATTCATTGCACTTTGATATTAAATATTGCTTTGCCTTGATATCATCAATGCAATCGATAATCATAGTATAACCAGTTAAATCAATATTATTAGTGCTATCAAACCTTTGATTAAGTGCGGTCAAATTTATATTAGGATTAATGTCTTTTAATTGATTTGCTAGCACATCAACTTTATATTGCCCTATAGTTGATTGATATGCTACAAATTGTCGATTGACATTACTATCGCTAACTTTATCAAAATCCATAATAGTTAAGTTATTAATACCCGCACGCACCAACATATGTGCAACCGCACCACCTACTCCGCCAACACCTATAAGTAAAATATTGGCGTTTTTTATTTTATGCATCTCACTAGGATTTAATAATAATTCTTGACGTGATAAATTCATACTATAACACAAACTTTTTGAAGTCGTGAGTTTTAAATTCGCTGTTTAAAGTACTTTCAACAAAAGTCTTGTCAACAACTACTTCGACTAATGGATTTTCGTGGCTTGCATTAAACGATACATCTTCAAGTAATGTTTCAAGTATTGTTTGCAAACGTCTTGCACCAATGTTTTCACGTGTTTCGTTTTCCATCTCAGCAAGTTCGCCAATCTTTTCAATAGCGTCATCAGTAAAGTTAAGTTGGATATTGTCCACCTTTAACATTTGCTCGTATTGATTGATTAGTCCAGTAGGTAATTTTAATATCTTAACAAAACCCTCTTTATCAAGGCTGTCAAGTTCTACAATAATAGGGAAACGTCCTTGAAGTTCAGGGATTAAATCGCTTACACTTGCAATATGGAACGCACCTGCTGCGATAAACAAGATATGGTCGGTATGGATTGCTCCATATTTAGTGTTAACTACACAACCTTCAACTATTGGAAGGATATCACGTTGAACACCTTCACGTGAAACATCTTGACCATTTGCCTTTTTTGCCGCAATTTTATCTATTTCGTCAATAAATATAATTCCTTCTTGCTCGGCACGATAAATTGCCTCTTTGTTTACATTATCTTGGTCAATTAGACGATCGCACTCCTCATCAAGCAACAACTCTCTTGCCCTACTTACAGGCATCTTTTTGGTTTTACGAGCACCTTTAAATACTCCGCCCATAATTTGACCAATATTAATTTCACCCACACCGCCTTCCATTATATTGAAAGGTTTAGGTTGTTCATGTATTTCAACGTCAATTACATCATTATCAAACAATCCACCATCAAAACTTGCCTCAAATTGTTGCTTAAAGGTTTCAGTTTCCATATCCTCTGGCTTTAATTGTTTCTTTAATGGATAAAGTATATCTTTTATCTTTTTATTTACAACAACTAATGCTTTTTCACGTACCTTTTCGGCTTGCTCGGTTTTTACAATACGCACGCTTGCTTCAACAAGGTCACGTACCATACTTTCAACATCACGACCAACGTAACCAACTTCGGTATACTTGGTTGCTTCAACCTTTACAAATGGTGCATTTACAAGTTTTGCAAGCCTACGTGCAATTTCAGTTTTACCAACACCAGTAGGTCCTTTAAGTATGATATTTTTAGGCATAATTTCGTCACGAACTTCTTTAGGTAATTGGCTACGTCTAAAACGGTTACGAAGTGCAATACTTACCGCACGTTTTGCCTTGTATTGACCTACAATGTATTCATCTAATTTGTTAACAATTTCTTTACAAGTCATCATAATTAAATCTCCTCGTATGTGTAGTTACTATTTGTATATACACAGGTTTCGCTAGCAATCTTCATTGCCTCATCGGCTACTTGGCGTGCATCCATATCAGTATTACGAAGTAGTGCCTTTGCAGCAGCCAACGCATAAGGACTACCACTACCGATAGAATACACATTGTTGTCAGGTTCCAATATTTCACCATTAGAACTTAATACAAGTAGGTTGTCTTTATCCGCCACCATCATACTAACATCTTCGTTGCTACCACGTGGCATGCTACGTACATTTTTTGCAAACTCTACTGACGCACGAAGTAAACTTCCTGAGAATTTGTTTAAACACTTTTCAAATTCTTCGCTAAGTAATACAGCAAAGCCCGCCGCACCAGCAAAACCAACAATAACCTTGTTGTTGTAAATTCTACGAAGTTTATGTGCAGTAGTTTTAGCAATAATGCTTTGACCAAGTGTAACTTGACCATCTGCCACCATCACTGTTTTGCCGTCCTTTTTAACGGCTAATATTGTCGTTGCTCTATAATCCATAATTGTATCCTTTTAATTATTTTTGTAATGTTTGTTCTTGTTGTTTTATATTTTGTATATTATTCATCACCCAATTTAGTACTCTGCTACCCATACCATTTGGTGAATGTTCAACACCTTTAAGCACTTCACAGGTTATGTTAGTATATCCAGCATTAGTTAAGATTTTATCAATTTCCATTTGACGTTCTTGTAATGTTAAATTACCATATACTTGTAAAAATAAATTTCGAATTGATTTATCAAATAATCTTGGTTTTAAAGCAGTATTATAACTACCATTAGGTTCTAACTCGCCTACTATACTAATTTGCTTTGCTTTTGCATATTCTTCAGCATTAAATGGTTTACCAAAAATTTGTTCAAAATCTGCAATACCTAATGGATACTTTAACTTTTCCCCATTAATTTCAGTTAAAGGCAAAGGCTGAGTACCACCACTGCAAAGTGAAATGCAAGTATCAAAATGTTCTGGACATATAAGTTGCATACGGCTAGCAAATGCACTAGATGATGAAAACCCTACAAGTGCTGATTTCTTAGCAATATTAATGGTTTTAAGATGCATTCTTGCCATTGTCTTAATTTTCTTTTTAGCATCTTCTACCATTGCAACAACTTGCTCAGGCAGTTTTGCAAATTTGCCTTCTTTCTCTAGCATTACTTGTCGGCCTAATTGTTGAGGATAAAATTCAGTGTTTTTACCAAGCCTGTCAAGTTCGGCATACTTCTCATCTTGCTCGTGCGGTCTAATAACGCCAATGCGAGCATATTCACATCTTTCAATTATTGGAATAATAATTGGCTGACTTAGTTCCTGATATAAATATGGCAAATTAAATTTTTTGCCATCTTGCTCCTCACTTATATAATTAGCATATCCTTTAGCATCATTAATTTGTGCTCCAAAAGATTGTTGCCCATCGTTTTCATAGCCAGCAGAATTAGCACATTCTACCATAATCTTAATATCTTGCTTCATCTTTTTAGGAAGAAGCATAATATATGGAAAATTAAACCCCTTACTTGGATCTGCCTCAACATACTCTACTTTAAATTTAAAATAAGTTTTCTTATCTTTATTCATACTACACCTTTAATTTGCTAATTTCTTCCTTTGAACGTTCGGCATATAATTCGTTTCGTTTTTGCTTATCTCTCATTTCGATTGGTGCAAGTATACCTAAGTTTGCATTTATTGGTTGGAAATGCTCGGTATTGGCATTAATTAAGTATTCGTACAAACCACCTATAATTGTGTGGTTAGATAGTTTAATTAATGGTTTATTTGATAGCATATTGGCTACATTGATTGCGCAATATAGTCCGCTAGCAATACTTTCAACATAACCCTCAACCCCGCTAAGTTGTCCAGCAATAAATATGTTATTATTTGCAAGTAATCTACTATATATGTCACACAATTTTGGGAAGTTTATAAAGTTATTACGGTGCATTACACCATATCTCAAGAACTCTGCATTTTCAAGCCCTGGAATAAGTCTAAACACACGCTTTTGTTCTGGGAAAGTAAGATTTGTTTGAAAGCCTACCATGTTAAACATATTTGCCTCTACATTTTCCTTACGAAGTTGCACTACCGCATAAGGTTTAACGCCTGTACGCTTGTCCGTAAGTCCTACTGGTTTAAGTGGACCAAAACGGATTGCGTCTTCACCACGGCGTGCCATAACTTCAATAGGCATACAACTTTCAAACACTTTTTTGTTTTCAAAGTCTTTAAGTTCTACACCCTCGGCATGTATTAGTTCGTTATAAAACTTTAAATACTGTTCCTTAGTCATAGGGCAATTTAAATAATCTGCACCACCCTTATCGTAACGACCTTGCATAAATGCAATATCGGTATTAATACTATCTGCGTCAATGATAGGTGCAGCTGCGTCAAAGAAGTACAAAAAGTCGCTACCTATAACTTTGCTTAATGCCTTGCACATATTGTCGGTACTAAGTGGACCGGTTGCCACTATTGTAATTGCATCAGTTTCAAATTCGCCTACATCTTCAGTATGAAGTGTAATATTAGAGTTTGATTTAATAAGTTCGGTAATTTTACTAGCAAATTGTTCCCTATCCACTGCCAAAGCACCACCTGACGGTACTTTAACATCATATGCAACTTTAAGCAGTGTACTACCTAAACTTAATAATTCTTGTTTAAGTATACCGCTAGCACTAGTTGGGTCTTCACTTTTAAACGAATTACTACACACTATTTCAGCATAATTTGGGTTGTGGTGAGCAGGCGTAAAACTTTTTCCTTTGATATCATACAAATCTACTTTAAAGCCATGATTTGCAAGATATAACGCTGCTTCGCTACCTGCCAAACCGCCACCTATTATATTAATTTTCATTATTTACATTCCTTGTTAGCACAATATATTTTTTCACTACGTGGTGAAATGTGTTTGTACATTTGGTTACCACATTTAGTACATTTTTCATTTAACGGCATATCCCAGTGTGCAAAGTTACATTTTGGCCAGTTGCTACAACCATAAAATTTATCACCTTTTTTGCTACGCTTAACTTGAAGAGTTGCGCCACAAGTAGGACATGGTCCCATTTCCTCAGGTGCTTCATCTTGATTTAGGTTTTGAGTATTTTTACAGCTTGGATAATTGCTACATGCAATAAACTTACCAAATTTGCCTTCACGATACACCATCATTGCACCGCATTTATTACAAATTATTCCGGTAGGTTCAGCCTCACCTTTCATACTTTCGCTACTGCGTTCAGCTTCATTTAGGTGTACTATAAAATCCTTATAAAAAGCATCTACAATACTTTCCCATTTAATCCCTTTAAATTCAACCTCGTCAAGATGTTCTTCCATCTCTGCGGTAAATTTAATATTCATAAGATTATCAAAATATTTTTCAAGGTACTCAGTTACTTTTTCTCCTAGTTCGGTAGGAACTAAATTTTTAGTTTCCTTAACTACATACTCACGAGTTAAAAGCGTCATAATTGTACTTGCATAAGTAGCTGGACGACCAATACCCTTATCTTCCATTTCCTTAATAATAGTAGACTCGTTAAACCTAACTGGTGGTTTAGTAAAGCGTTGTTCAGTATCAAGTTTGGTTAGGCTTAAAACCTCGCCTTCGACCAAATTTGGTATGTTTATACCATTTGACTTTTCATCCTCGTCATCAGTATTGCTAAATATGCGCGTAAAACCATCAAAAATAAGGGCTTTACCGCTTGACTTGAACTTGTAGTCACCCGCCTTAATTTCCACCGTTAAACTATCGTATTTTGCGTTAGTCATTTGACTTGCTAGGAAACGGTTGAATATTAGTGTATAAAGTTTAAGCAAGTTTGCATCCATACGCCCTTGCAAACTTTGTGGAGTGTACTTTAAACTAATAGGACGAATTGCCTCGTGCGCATCTTGTACATTTTTCTTTCCACCATACACATTAAACTTTTTAGGCGCATATTGTTCACCAAAATTATTAATAATATATTCCTTAGCCATATTTTGCGCTTCAGGTGAAACACGTACGCTATCCGTACGAATATATGTTACAAGCGCCACCTTACCTTCACCATCTATATCAACACCTTCGTATAAACTTTGAGCTGATTTGGTGTAAGTGTTAAGTGTCATCTTTAACTTTTTGATAGCATCTTGTTGCAAAGTGCTAGTAATATATGGTGGTGGAGTTTTACCTTCAACCACACTACGTTTAACAGTATCTACAACAAATTGACTTAATTTCAACTCATTTTCAACACGTTTACACTCGGTTTCGTTAGGTATATTAATCTTAGCATTATTATAATGCGTCAATTCACTTTTAAACGCCTTGTTATCGCCAGTCTTAAGCAATAGCGCTGATATGTTCCAATATTCTTCTTTTACAAAATCACGTATTGCTTTTTCTCGGTCAACAATTATCTTTAATACAACCGATTGCACACGTCCGCCACTTAATTTATTACGAATTTTACGCGATAATAATGGTGATAATTTATAGCCCATTATTCTATCCAAAACCCTACGCGCTTGTTGCGCATTAACCAAGTCCATGTTAATTGCTCTAGGATTTGCAATACTGGCTTGTATTGCGGGCTTTGAAATTTCGTTAAAAGCAGTACGAACTAAAGCGTTTTCCTTCAACCCTAAGATATGTGCCAAATGCCAAGCAATAGCTTCACCTTCGCGGTCCGGGTCAGTTGCAAGGTAAATAGCTTCGGCTTTAGATGCCTTATCCTTAAGGTCTTTGATTAATGTACGTTTGGTAGCCATAACTTCGTAGGATGGCTTATATCCATTTAATATATCCACACCAAACTTAGTAGCTGGTAAATCTCGTATATGACCTTTGGTGGCAAACACTTCGTATCCTGCACCTAAATACTTTTTGATACTTTCACGCTTACCTGGTCCTTCGATTAAAACTAATTTCATTATAACCTCATTAAATATTATGATTACTTTGCTGAAATATATGAATTTCCTGCCAATTTTATAATCAATCCGTCCATTTGCATTTCGATAAGTTTATTATTTAACTCACGGGTTGACAATTTAGTAAAATCAGCAATTTCTTGGAAAGTCTTTTTTTCCGCTAGTATATAATTTAATATAGAAGTGGTCTCCATGTCAAGTTGTTGACATGAGTTTTGTGTTTTTTCTTGTAATTTTATGCCTAAGGCATCAAAAATATCCTTTGGACTAGTCACCAAAGACGATTGACATTGTTTAATTATATTGTTAGTACCCTCACTTTCACTTGAAGTAATTTTACCAGGAATTGCAAACACTTCTCTACCCATTTCAACTGCATAGTTTTTGGTATGTAAAGCACCACTTTTAAGCCCTGCCTCAGTAATTAAAACACCTTTACATAAACCTGCAATTATACGATTACGTACTGGGAAATTATATGAAAGAGGTTCAGCATTTGGTGGATACTCGGTAACTACAAGTCCACTACCACAAATTTGCTTAAATAATCCAAAATTAGCACTTGGATAAACATGATTAAATCCGCCTGCAAGTACTGCAATAGTTGCACCTTGATTTTGAAGTGTGGTATTGTGTGCTACACTATCAACACCTAATGCCATACCCGAAACAACTGTAAGACCAGCATTAACAAATTCCTTGGTAAATTGAGCTGTAACTACACGGCCATAATCACTAATCTTGCGAGAACCTACAACTGCAATACAATTACTATTTAATAAATCTACATTACCCTTACAATATAAGCAAAAAGGCTTATTAACCGCATTAGTTAGTAATGTTGGATATTTTTCATTAAACAATGTAATTGTTTGTATATTATCGTGCTTATATCCTTCAATTATTTGATCAAGGTTCAATTTAGCACTCTTTTGCAAAATTTCCATTTCCCTTGGCGTTAAAATTTCAGCAAAACGTGGTTTCAACGCATCAAAATTGGCATAAAGATCCAAATCTACATCAAATGTATTTAAAATTCTAGCCTTTTTAACATACGGCAATTCAATTGCCGTATCTAAAAATAATATATTCTTATCTGAAATTGTCATTATATCCTCTATACATCAAATTTTTTGTCCATTGAACGATATTGTATAGCCTCTTGAATATGAGTTGCGTCAATATCCACACAACCATCAAGGTCAGCAATAGTGCGTGCAACTTTAAGTATTCGTGTGTAACCACGCGCGCTTAAATTAAGTACCTTAAATGCACGTTCAATTAATTGTACACATTTGTCATCTAAGTGGCAATACTCCTGAATTTCCTTATCGCCCATTTTACTATTTGAATAAATATTGCTACCCTTATATCTTTCTAATTGTATAGCACGTGCATTATTTACACGTTTTTTAATTTCACTTGACGGTTCTTCCAATTCCCTACTAGTAAGTTCATCATAGGTAATTGCCTCAACTTCAATATGCAAATCTATTCTATCCATCAATGGTCCAGAAATCTTATTTAAATACTTATGTATTGCCCCTGGTTGACATTTACATTTGACCGTCGTGCTACCATAATAACCACAAGGACACGGATTCATACTTCCAACAAGTATAAAGTTGGCTGGATATGTAACAGTAATAGCGTTACGCGCAACGGTAATATGGCCATCTTCCATAGGCTGACGAAGTACATCCATAGTTTGACGATTATATTCAGGCATTTCGTCAAGGAAAAGTACACCATTATGTGCAAGTGAAATTTCGCCAGGTTTAGCAGTATGTCCACCACCTGTAAGTGCAATCATAGTGGTTGTATGGTGTGGTGTACGCACAGGGCGTTGAGCAATAATACCCTTGTCAGGATCAAGCACTCCTCCCACACTATGAATTTTGGTCACTTCCAACGCTTCATCAAAAGTTAAGTCAGGTAAAATTCCACTAAATGCCTTAGCCATCATGGTTTTACCCGCACCTGGTGGTCCTATCATAAGTATGTTGTGTCCGCCCGCAGCTGCAATCTCTAAGGCACGCTTAGCACTTGCTTGGCCTTTAACATATTTAAAATCATATTTATTTTCAAACTCATGTTGCAAGTCATAAAACGATTTACTTTCAATATTAGGTAATTGTATCTCACCGCTTACAAAACGTACCATTTCAGTTAAGTTGCGAACTGCAAAAACTTCAACATCATCGATAAATGATGCTTCAATCATATTTTCATAAGGGATAATAAACTTTTTAAAACCACGTTGCTTAGCCGAAATAAGCATAGGTAAAATTCCGTTTACCTTGCTCACAGTTCCGTCCAAAGACAATTCGCCAAGTATAATATAGTCCTTAACACATGCTTGAGATATTGTAGCATTTGACACCAAAATACCAGTTGCAATAGGCAAATCGTAAAGCGAACCCACCTTTTTGGTATGTGCAGGTGCAAGGTTTACAATAATTTTGTTAATAGGATAATTAAATCCGCTATTCTTAATAGCTGCCCTAACACGTTCCTTACTTTCCTTTACCGCAGTATCGGCAAGACCTACAACGTCATAACCCGGTATACCTGCATTAATATCAATCTCAACTTTTACCTCATAGCCATCAATACCCCAAAAGCCATAACTCATGATTTTTGCTAACATAATTTCACCTCTAATATAATAACTATACCATAAATTATAATAAAAAACAAGACCAAAAGCAAAATGTTCCAATATTTTTCCAATTTCCATTACCAGTGCATTAAAAAACTCTGGTTTAGACCAGAGTTAAATATTTATAATTGATTTTGTTTGTCTTGGCGTAGTTTAATACTTTGAATACGTCTATTAGATTCTTGTAAACCCACAAACATTGCATAATTAGGTGATTGATAGTTAAATCCGTGTTCGCATTCCTTAATATAATCTTTTTTACCATTAATAACTGATGCTAATTCGTCCAAATCGAAGCCAGAACTTTCAATACGTTTAGTTAATAGTTCTTTTTGTTTGTCAATTTTTTCTTGCAATTCGTCCATATTATCATAATTTTCGTCTTTCATCATTTGCTTTTCTTCTTCCATTAATTCGCCTAATTTTTCAGCCATATTAAATATTGGTTTATATGGTGAAAGCGCTTCGGTTCTTTCCATTAACATTTGACTTTTAGCACAAATTAGTTTTGATTGACTTTCCTTGTCAACTTCGTTTTCTTCTTTCGCAAGCCTTTCATATTCTGCATTTATTTTACGCATTAATGGATATGGATTATATCCTTGCTTTATATATCTTTCTATCATTCTTTTTAGGTCTTTTTGTCTGTCTTCTAGTTTTGTGCCTTTGATTTTAACCTCTTTTTCAGTTTTAGTGTCTAAATACTTTTCACTAGTTGCACCACGTAATAAATTTAGCATAATCTCATCAATAGCAATGGTACTATCAATCATATTTTCTTCTAATTGATATTTAATCATATCTTTAAATTCATCATCACTATAATATTCAAAGAAATAATTGTCATTCCACATTGTTGGAACTACAACCTTTTCTTGTTGAGCTTTAAAATAACTTTGTTTAATTTCATCAAAGTCCTGTTCACTTATTTTATTACCACTATATACAATATCATATAATTTGGAATATCCCTCATCGCCTAACTCAAATCTTATTTGTGTTAAATCATCATTTTCAGCCAAGCCCGCCACCGAATACCTTAGTTGTTCAGCAAAATATCTAATTCTTCCCTTTATATCAAATTCCATAAAAATCTCTCCTCCTATGTTATGACATTATTATAGGTGAGTTTTCTCACTATGTCAAGCAATTTGGTGAGATTTCTCACTTTTTATTATATTCGGTGAGATTTCTCACATAATATTGGTATGATAATTGGTAAAAGAATTAATGAATTAAGGCTTGAAAGCAATATGACACTCCTTGCACTTGCCAAAGCGATTGGAGTTGACAAGCATACAATAATATATTGGGAACAAGAAGTTAATGAGCCAAAGGCATCTTATATAGTTCGCCTTGCTCAATTTTTTGGTGTATCAACCGATTATTTATTAGGATTAGAAGATTAACAACACTCTTAAAATAAGGGTATTTTTTGATATTGAAAAAAAAACTCTATGGTTGTGCCATAGAGTTTTTGTTATGTCAAAATTTAAGCGAACTACGATTTTGACGTAATATTAAATTAGATATTTCTATCTATAATCAAATCTGTTGTGCAGTTTGATGTTATTTAAACTATTTAAATAAGCGAACTACATTAAATGTTTAAACCCGTTCTTAACAAGCAACTTGTTAAGTTATTTTATGCAAAATCGGTTAAGATATTGCAATTATTAGTTTTTCTTTGACTTAATAGCAGCTTGTGCAGCAGCAAGACGTGCAATTGGCACACGGAATGGACTACAAGATACGTAGTCAAGACCAATCTTGTGGCAGAATTCGATAGATGATGGGTCACCACCGTGTTCACCACAAATACCGCAATGCAACTTGCCATTGTTTGCTTTACCAAGACGTACAGCCATATCCATAAGTTTACCAACACCATTAGTGTCAAGACGAGCAAATGGGTCGCTTTCGTAAATCTTGCTACTATAGTATGAAGGCAAGAACTTACCAGCGTCATCACGGCTGAAACCAAATGTCATTTGAGTTAAGTCGTTAGTACCGAAACAGAAGAACTCAGCGTCTTTTGCAATTTCGTCAGCAGTCAAGCATGCACGAGGAATTTCCATCATTGTACCAACTTCGTACTTCAATGCTACACCACTTTCTTTTACTAGTTCATCAGCAGTAGCAACTACTAATTTCTTAACAAAGTTATATTCCTTAATTTCGCCAACAAGTGGAATCATAATTTCAGGAACAACTTTCCAATCAGCATGACGCTTTTGAACGTTGATAGCAGCCTTGATTACAGCCTTAGTTTGCATTACTGCAATTTCAGGATAAGTAACAGCAAGACGGCAACCACGGTGACCCATCATTGGGTTTGCTTCATGCAAATCTTGGATATATTGCTTAATTTGAGCAACAGTTTTGTTCTTAGCCTTAGCAAGAGCTGCGATATCAGCTTCTTCAGTAGGCACGAATTCATGTAGAGGTGGATCCAAGAAACGAATTGTAACAGGTTGACCTTGTAATGCTTCCATCAAGCCTTCAAAGTCAGCTTGTTGCATAGGTTCGATTTTTGCTAAAGCCACTTCACGTTCCTCAACTGAGTCAGAACAAATCATTTCACGGAATGCGCCAATACGATCTGGTTCAAAGAACATATGCTCAGTACGGCATAGACCAATACCTTCAGCACCTAGTTCAACTGCACGACGTGCGTCTGCTGGGCTATCAGCGTTAGTACGAACACCTAGTGTACGATATTTATCAGCCAATTTCATAATACGGCCAAAGTAACCACTGTTAGGGTCAGCAGGAACAGTCTTGATTAGACCATCATAGATGTTACCAGTAGAACCGTCAAGAGAAATAGCGTCTCCCTCACGGTAAGTTTTACCAGCAAGTGTAAAGCACTTGTTTTCCTCATCCATCTTAATATCACCACAACCAGATACACAGCAAGTACCCATACCACGAGCAACTACGGCAGCGTGAGATGTTTGACCACCACGAACTGTCAAGATACCTTGTGAGTATTTCATACCTTCAATATCTTCTGGGCTAGTTTCAAGACGAACTAGAACTACCTTTTCACCTTTCTTGCCATGAATAACTGCATCTTCAGCAGTAAACACGATTGTACCTGCAGCAGCACCAGGGCTGGCAGCGATACCTTTACCAATAACGTTGTTTTTATTAGCAACCTTTAATGCTTCAGCATCAAATTGTGGGTGCAACAACATATCAAGAGTTTTAGCGTCGATTTGCATTAAAGCTTCTTCTTCACTAATCATACCCTCATCAATCAAATCGCAAGCGATACGGATAGCAGCGGCAGCAGTACGCTTACCATTACGAGTTTGAAGCATATACAACTTCTTATCCTCGATTGTAAATTCCATATCTTGCATATCACGATAGTGATTTTCAAGAGTTTTACAAATATCTAGGAATTGAGTATAACACTCTGGCATAATTTCAGCCATCTTAGCAATAGGCATTGGAGTACGAACACCTGCAACAACGTCTTCACCTTGTGCATTCATTAGGAATTCGCCCATCAATCCCTTTTCACCAGTAGCAGGGTTACGAGTAAATGCAACACCTGTACCAGATGTTTCGCCCATGTTACCAAAAGCCATCATTTGTACGTTAACCGCAGTACCCCAGCTATATGGAATATCGTGGTCCATACGATAGATGTTAGCACGTGGGTTATCCCATGAACGGAATACAGCCTTAACAGCTTCAAATAATTGTTCCTTAGGATCAGATGGGAAGTCCTTACCTAATTGATTCTTGTATTCAGCCTTAAATTGGAAAGCAAGTTCCTTAAGGTCATCAGCAGTTAGGTCAATATCCAAAGATACACCTTTGCGTTCTTTCATTTGGTCGATAAGTTTTTCAAAATACTTCTTACCAACTTCCATAACTACGTCACTGAACATTTGAATAAATCTTCTGTAACAGTCCCATGCCCAACGTGGGTTACCAGACTTTTTAGATATAACTTCCACAACTTCGTCATTTAAACCTAGGTTTAGAATTGTGTCCATCATACCAGGCATTGATGCACGTGCACCTGAACGAACAGATACTAGTAGTGGATTTTCCTTATCGCCAAACTTCTTGCCAGTAATCTTTTCCATCTTTTCGATGTTTTCAAGGATTTCAGCTTGAATGTCAGCATTAATTTGACGTCCATCTTCATAGTATTGTGTACAAGCTTCAGTGCTGATGGTAAAGCCTTGAGGAACTGGAAGACCAATCTTAGTCATTTCAGCAAGGTTTGCACCTTTACCGCCAAGAAGTTCTCTCATTTGAGCGTTACCTTCACTAAATAAGTAAACAAATTTCTTCATAAATTCTCCTTTTAGACCTTTCTATAATACACAATCCTACAAAAAAAGGCAAACGTTTTTCACCACTTGCCCTAAATTTACCCTAAAATTGTTAAACAAAGTTACAAAACCCATATTGACAAGTAGTATTATTAGTGATATAATACCATTAAATTTATTTTTAGGAGGATTTTATGCAACATAACAATAACGTTACTTCAAACAATAATTTAAAGACTATCAAAAATAGGCTTATTGCTCGTATGGTATCTTTAGCGATATGTGGTGTCACATTTGGTAGTATGATGACCGCTTATGTTACAGGTTCTAAGATTGGTGAATATGAAAAGGATATTGACGCCTTAAATGAACAAAAAGCTACATGCACCGATACTCAACAATTAAGTCAAATTGATAATGAAATTGATGAACTTAATGACAAAATTGAACACAACAACAATATCATGTGGCCAGCGGCTATTAGTTTTTTACCAACTGCTGTTGTAGGCTGTGGTTCTTCAATTTACCTAGAACGTCAGGAAGAAAAAGAAGCTAAGCAAAATAACGAAACTTTAAGTAAGTAAAAGTATATTTATAATGAAAAACAAATCAAATATTAAAGATAATGGCAGATTAATTGCAAAGATGATATCAACCATACTTATTACTGCTGGTGTTGCTAGCGGTGCAACTGGTATATGCTTAGCGCGAAAAGGTGTAAGCGAAATGCCTGAAAATTATGTTGATAATGGTAAATATATTGCAGGTGTTATTGCTTCAACCCTTGGCGCTGTTTCAACAAGCTTAGGTTTTGCCACCTACCCTTATAAATCATCTAACTCAAATGATGAACAAACTCAAAAAGACGAAAAACAAAATACATTATAATGGAAAAATTATGACAAATATGGATGGAATTGGAACTAAAAACAAAAAATCTAAAAAGATTAAAAATAAAGATAGATTAATTGCACGTATGATACTTGGTGTTGGATTATCATTAACTATTGCAAATGCTGTTGCCTGCGGATTTATTCATAGCAAGTTTTCAGATGTAAAAGATGAATACTGGGATGCAAATGAAGTTAAAGATGCTTATCTTGACGCTTACGAGCAAACTGATGAATTTAAAACTACATATAATGCTGATGTTACTTCTCTTAATAACCGCTTGATTGCACGTGAAATAGATGGCGATACGTATGATAAAGAACTTGAAAAATTAAAAGATAATGACTACACTGAAAAAGTGCTACTTGCAAATGCAAACGACCAAACAAAAGCATTATTTAATGAAATTTATCAAAAGTATTTAGATTTATATGATAATTTTGATAAAGAATATATGCCATTTGCTATGACATCAATGTTGTCAGCATGGTTGCCTTTTAGTACTCTTATTTGTTCTGGTTTATTTAATTCAAAAAGTAATAAAAAACCTTTTGTTGAACCTGAACCACGCATTTCTAAAGACCTTCCACCTTACCACCCTATCAATGCGTCTGAAAATCAAATTTGTAAAGATATGTTAAAAAATGTGACTCATAATGACGACACTCAACAAAACTGCGGTTTCTCTCACCTTATTCACACAGAGGAAGAAACACAAGAAAATCAAAATATATTATAGGAGAAAATATTATGTTAATGGATATTGAAGCTGGAAGAAATGATGAAACCACCCAAAATAAAAAAGAAAAACAACCTAAACCTAAAAAGACAAACACTCAAAAACGTCTTATTGCAGGTTACATAACAATGTATTGTTTTGTTGCAATGGCAGCATCTTCTATACCAGGTTTAATTGCTAAAAATAATTATGATAAAGATATTAGAGAATTAAGTGATGAACAAAATGCTATTTATGAAGAATTTATGGCTTGTGATGAATTTAGTGATAGTTTTAAGGCTGAATTTACAAAAGTGTCAAATGATTATGCTAATGGCTTAATGAGTTATGAAGAATTTGAGGAAAAAATACAATATTTAAATTCGTATGAAAACGCTAGAAAAGTGCTTGATAATTCAACTAGTAAACTAAAAATACAAGTTGAAGATATCGATAAGCAAAAGCAAGAACGTGCCGATAAATATTCTTCAAATATTGCCGTTGATTTAAGTCTTGGATGTGTGATTGTTGGTGGAGCTGCAAGTTTTATAGCCTCAACCTCAACTATGATATATTCATTAAAAGAAAGTACCGAAGAAAAACGTAAAAGAAAAAAAGACGCCCATCAAGGAGTTAGCTATTACGATTCAACTACTGGAAAAATCCGAAATACAAATGGTAAGGAAGAAGATACATATTATGATTATACTGAAACATTAATCCCAAACCCTGTTAAAAATAATAATGAAGACTCTTTAACAAAATAACAAAAAAGAGCATTGATTAATTTCAATGTTCTTTTTCATTAATTATTCATTAATAGTTATAATGAGTATCCTTTATCTACAATTAATTCTTGACCAGTGATTGCACTTGACTCGTCACTGGCTAGGAATAATGCCACGTTTGCAATATCTTCAGGCTTACAAATTCCAACTTCAATATTACCATAATTATCCATAGCAGTATACATATCCTTATCAAGATTGCCTGCTGTATTAGTAGTCATAGGTGTAAGCACACTACCTGGGCAAATTGCGTTACATCTAATACCACTACCCGCAAAACGCATTGCACTATTACGTGTAATACCTAACATTGCCGCCTTAGTTGAGCAATACACCGAGCCACCAAACCCTTTGGCACCCGCAATTGATGAAATATTTACAATTGAGCCAGCCTTTTGCTTAAGCATTATATTACTTGCATATTTCATACAAAGCATTGTACCAAAAGTGTTAATACGCGTTACCCACTCCCAGTCGCTTACTTCAAATTTGTCGATAGGAAGCAATCCTTTTTCAAGCACACCCGCATTATTAATCATAATATCAACGCGCTTGAATTTTTTTATAGTTTTATCAAAGCATTTTTTAACATCTTCCTCTTTTGAAATATCGCAAGGTACCATCATATATTCAGCGCCCATAGTCTTTAACTTTTTAGCAATATTGTCCTTACAACTAGCACCTAATGACGCTATTACAACCTTTGCCCCCTCTCGTGCAAAAGTTTCAGCAATAGCTTCACCTATACCTGAATTACCACCCGTTACAATGGCTACTTTATTTTTTAATCTATCCATTTTTATTTCCCCTATCTTTATTATTTTTTGTTCTATGCGGACAGCAAGCGGAGTGTCCGCCCGCAAATAAGTAAATATTCCAAATCAAACTGCAAACAATACTTATAAGTTAATCTTATTTTGTACATAAAACTACATAACCATACACCAAACAAATAAATATACTTAGTAATACAAATTGGCAAATTTACTTATTTGATGGGGTTCACAACCCCTAGGCTATATATATTGTTGCCAATTTTACTTTTTGTAATGCTTTTTGCTTAATAATAGGCTTACCTGCCCCAGTACGTGCTGTTACTGGAACATCATTAACGTCAACTACATTGAAGTTGCCTTTACCATCAATAACTACAACTTCGCCTGTTAGTACTGGTGATACTGCAAACGCAACTTGCTCGGCACCATTAGTTAATTTTAAGCCCTTACGATTACGTGCACTAATTGCAAACTCTGTCAAACTCACACGTTTAGCCATAGATGTATCGCTTATCGCTAGCACCTTGTCGCCAAGGTTAACTTGGGAAGCAAATATAACTTTATCTCCCTCATTTAAACTCATACCTATAACACCACTACCTTGACGCTTTTGCTTAGGCACGCTAGCGTATTCAAAGTTAAGCGCCATGCCAAGCTTTGTAACCATTAATACACCTGCCATATTATAATTAGGCTGAACCGCTACAAGACGATCAAAGTCGTGCAATCCTAACGCGTCAACAACTGGCTTATTAACCACAAATTCACTCATATCGCTACGTTTGATGTAACCATCTTGTGTAAACATAAGTAGTTCGCCACTTTCCTTAAATTCGTCCATTTCAAATATATTTACAACCTTTTCATTAACTTCAGCCTTAGCAATTTGTGATAAATTTGTACCCTTGCCATTAAACTTGGTTACAGGGATATCACCAACCGCAATCTTGTACATATTACCAAGGTTAGTAAATGCATAAATATATGAATTTGTAGTAGTTTTTAGAATATCGCGATGCAATACATTAGCACTTTGATATTTATCAAATTTGTTACTACCAAGTTGAGCATTAATAACAATATTTTTAAGTCTTAGCCCGTCATCACTCACCGCCACCAAACACTCAGTATTAACCAACTTTTCGATAGGAGTTAGTATAAAAGTTTCGTGTTCCTCAACCACTTCAGTTTTACGTGGAGTTGGATAACGCTTTTTGATATCCAAAATTTCACGCTTAACCACAGTGAGTTGACGTGCGCGACTAGATAATATCTTTAAATATTCTTCAATCTTTGCCTTTAAATCAGCCATTTCTTGTTCAATTTTAGTTGTTTCAAGGTTGGTTAACCTTGCTAACTTCATATCCAATATTGCTACCGCTTGAACATCAGTCAAACTAAATCGTTCCATTAATTTAACTTTAGCTTGAGCCGTTGACTCACTTGATTTGATTATTGAAATAACTTCATCAATATTTTTAATAGCAACCAACAATCCTTCTAGGATATGAACACGCGCTACCGCCCTATCGTAATCATACTGAGTACGACGTTTAATAATATCAACTTGGAAATTCACATAGCAATCTAAATATTCAAGCAACCCTAATTGCTTAGGTGCTCCGTTTACAATGGCAACAACGTTTAAGTTAAAGTTTTGTTGCATTTCGGTATGCTTTAAAAGTAATGCTATAATGCTATCAGGATCGCCATCTTTTTTAACTGTAATCACCGCACGCATACCTGACTTATCGCTTTCGTCAGTAATTTCAACAATATTATTAAGTGCACCCTTAACCTTATCCTTAACTTCCATTATATGTTGTAGGAATAAAGATTTATTTACTTGATAAGGGAGTTCGGTAATAACAATATTAGTTTTACCATTAGATAATTCTTCTTTATGGAATTTGGCACGCAATGTTACCTTACCCCTACCAGTATCATAAGCCTCAATCATATCCTTACCAGTGGACATTATACCACCTGAAGGGAAATCTGGACCTTTTACGTATTTTAATGCTTCCTCTAAGGTCAATTTAGGATTTTCGATATACGCAACAGTTGCATCAATCATTTCACCAAGATTGTGTGGTGGAATATTGGTAGCAAGACCTACCGCAATACCACTAGCGCCATTTACAAATAGGTTTGGAAAGCGTCCTGGAAAATAATCGGGTTCCTTAAGCGTATCATCAAAATTTAGGCTATAACTTACAGTATCCTTATCAATATCTTGCATAAGTTCAAGCGAAAGTTCGCTTAGTCTTGCTTCAGTATAACGATAAGCAGCTGGTCTATCACCATCAATCGAACCAAAGTTACCATGACCTTGAATTAATGGTACATTAATTGTAAAATCTTGCGCCATACGTGTAAGTGCATCATATACCGAACTATCACCATGTGGATGATAACGTCCTAGTACATCACCGACAATTTTAGCACATTTTCTAAAAGGTTTATCAGGGGTAAGCCCTAACTCTTGCATAGTGTATAAAATACGACGTTGAACAGGTTTTAATCCATCTTCTACACGAGGTAAAGCTCTATCCATAATAACAAACTCAGAATACGGTAACATACTTGAGTGCATTACTTCTTCAACTGTTTTTTCATATATTTCACCATGAGGAGCTTCGATAATCTTCTTAGCCTTAGCATCTAAAGAACGCTTTTTAGTACGTTTAGGCTCGTTGTTAGTTTCAAACATATTAATTTGGTCGTCAAATCTATCCATAAACTAATTGCCCTCCTTGATTTTTATCGGTTTAAAATTATCCACCTTATTAAAGTTGGCATTTGCAGTAATATAATCCTTACGAGATTTAGCATCATCGCCCATCCAAGTAGTGATAATTTGGTCAGCCTTTACAGCATCATCAACTGTTACACGCACCAAACTTCGCTTTGAAGGGTCCATAGTTGTTTCCCATAATTGTTCAGGATTCATCTCACCTAATCCTTTATATCGTTGTAAAGTATATGCTTTGTTGCCTATCTTAGTAGTAATATCTTGAAGTTCCTCGTCACTATAGCAATAATGATCCTCCGATTTAGTTGACACCTTATACAAAGGTGGCATACCGATATAAATATTACCATTAGTAATAAGCGGACGCATATATCTAAAGAAAAATGTTAGTAATATTGCCCTAATGTGAGCACCATCTTGGTCAGCATCACTTAGAATAATAATTTTGTTATATTTCAAATTATCAAGCTTAAAATCCTCGCCAATACCTGTATTGATTGCACCAATAAGGGTACGAATTTCGTCGTTAGCTAGTACTTGGTCAATACGCTTCTTTTCGCTATTTAAAGGTTTACCTTTAAGTGGTAAAATTGCTTGATAATAGCGGTCACGACCTTGTTTCGCACTACCGCCTGCCGAATCACCTTCGACTATAAATATCTCGTTAATATCAGGATTACGACTTGAGCAGTTAGCAAGTTTACCTACAAGCATACTACCTTCGATACTGTTTTTAGCCCTAGTCAAGTCCTTTGCGCGCTTTGCCGCAGCACGAACTTTAGCCGCACCTTTAGCCTTTTCGATAATGATTTGGCCTATATATTCGTTCTTTTTGCTATTAAAGAAATCAGTTAAACCGCTAACACAAATACTTTCAACTCGTGAACGTGCTTCAGGGTTACCTAATTTAGTTTTAGTTTGACCTTCAAACTGAACATTTTTCATCTTAATACTAATAACTGCCGTAATACCTTCGCGGAAGTCATCACCTATAAATGCAACGTCCTTTTCCTTTATAAGATTATTTTTCTTAGCAAAATCATTTAAAACCTTTGTTAACGCAGTTTTAAAGCCCACTTCGTGTGTTCCTCCCTCAGGGGTTGGAATATTGTTTACATAGCTAAATATGTTTTCAGCATAAGTATCTGTGTATTGAAGTGCTACAGTTACTAAAGTCTCATCAATTTCGCCCTCAATATACACTGGTGGCACAAACAAAGGCTTTTTGTCAGCAGTGATATTTGCAACAAAATCAGCAATACCACCCTCATAACAAAACTGTTGACGTTTGTTGGTACGTTCATCAATAAGTTCGATATTCATACCCTTATTTAAATATGCATTTTCCCTAAGCCTTTCAGCCACTGTTTCGAAAGAAAAATGATTATCCTTAAACACTCGATCATCAGGCAAAAATTTAACATAAGTACCCGTATGATTAGTAGTGCCAATTTCCTTTAATGGTTCAGTTACAATACCAGACTGAATTTTACCTTTCTTTTCAACCGATTCAAACTTGATAAAATATTTTTTACCATCTTTGCAAACAGTTACTTCCAAATATCTACTAAGTGCATTAACAACCGACGCACCAACCCCATGTAATCCACCTGAATATTTATAATTATGGTCACTAAACTTACCGCCCGCGTGCAGTTGAGTGTACACTACTTCAACACCAGTCTTTTTAAGTTTTGGGTGCATGCTAACTGGCACACCACGGCCATTATCACTAACACTAGCCGAACCATCTTTATGTAAAGTTACTACAATCTTATTACCATGACCATTAGCCACTTCGTCAATACTATTATCTACAATTTCCCAAAGCAAGTGATGCATGCCTTTGTTACCAGTAGTACCGATATACATACCCGGGCGCATACGCACCGCATCAAGACCTTCCAATACTACTAAATCTTTACTATCATAACTAGAATTTGCCACGTTTAACTCCTTTATAGTACAAATCATTTTGCTTGTAAGGATAAGGCAACAAATCTTCAACCTTAACCTTAACTACTTTTCCATTTCTAATATCTTCAACTATAACACACATATCTAATCCCATCTTGTCAAACATATACCTACATACGCCACAAGGCGAAACCACACGTGTAGTACCATCACTATTCATCTTAACCGCAACAATAGTGTCAAACTCGCGTTCGCCATTAGCAAGCGCTTGTCCATAAGCCACCTGTTCGGCACAAATTGAATGAGATGTTTTGATATTAACACCTTTATATATCTTGCCCGATTTTGCTTTAATTACACAACCAACATGCATTGATATATTTGAATAAATGTCGCTATTACTTTTAACCAACTCAGTTGCAAGTTGAATTAGTTCTTTATCTTTATCGTTTAATTTCACTTAAACCCCCTTTTAATCAAGTTTTATTATATCAAATTAAATCAATTATGGCAAATACTTTTGATTATGTTTAACCCAAAAAGTGTAATTTTCATATTAAATTATATGGATATTAGAGAATTTTATAAATCAAACCAACAAACTAATAATCAAAGTCGCAACGATTTTAATGACAACATTAACCTAAATACTAGCGATAAATATTACAAAAATAGTGCTCAAAATTTTAGTGAATATCAAGATACTATTAACAAATATAAAGACTTATCACAACAAGATTTATATAAGGAACTATTTACTCAGGCAAGCGAACTAAAATCTCAAGGAAAACTCGACCAAAACATGCTTAACACATTGTCAAATACATTAGGACCAATGTTAAATGATGAGCAACGCGAACTTTTAAATAGACTTATTGAAAGGATAAAATGATAAACAAAATTCACCCCGAACTTTTAAGCCAAGTCAATACCCTAAGTTCATCTAGTGTTGATTGCTTTTTGTATGCATATAATTATCGCGCATTAAAATCAATCCTTGACACTAATAATATTAATTATGTTGCATATCCTTTTATGAACTGTTTTTTTGTGCGTCTTAATAAAAATTATATAACCAAATTTGCACAATACGATAGTGTCAGTTATATAACCAAAAGTGCATGTGTTTTTACACTTATTGATCGTGCCAAGCAATTTATAGGTTTAAAATCCATATGCCATACTCCGCCACCTACTATAGCTTTTATTGATACAGGAATTGCGCCTCACCTTGATTTTTGCCTACCTTTACCTAGAATCATACATTTTAAGGACTTAATTAACAATCGAACTTGTCCATATGATGATAATGGTCATGGAACTTTTATTTCAGGAGTTTGTGCTGGAAGTGGAATTTGTAGTAAACTTAAATATTCAGGCATAATACCAAATGCAAATATTGTTATGATTAAAGCCTTAGATAATAATGGTGAAACCAATTCAAAAATTATACTTGATGCTATGCAATACATTTATGATGTACGTAAAAAATATAATATTAAAGTTGTATGTATGAGCTTTGGTGCTGATTATAGCGGTGATAACGACCCATTGCAACAAGGTGCACTTAGCCTATGGAATAGTGGATTAGTAGTAGTTGCCGCAGCGGGTAACAGCGGACCTGAACATAATTCAATTAAATCACCTGGTACAAGTTCACGCATTATTACTGTTGGAGGACTTGATGATGGCAGAAATGATGGCGAAATTAAGATTGCTAATTTTAGTTCACGCGGACCTGTTGATAGTAGATTTAAACCCGATATAGTAGCACCTAGTGTTGATATAACTTCTACTTGCAATAACTTTAAAAACGGATTGTATACTACAATGAGTGGAACTAGTGTCGCAACCCCTATTATTGCTGGCATTTGCGCAATACTAATTACTCAAAATCCAAAAGTCAGTCCCGACAAAATCAAACATCTATTACTTAATAAGTGTCACCCTCTAACCCATAACAAAAATGATGAGGGCTTTGGATATATTAAGTTGAATTAAAGCATATTTTCAGTATCATTTTTATTGTTTTTATTTAAAAAATATGTTAAACTAAGATTATGATAGAATTTAAAAAAGTTAGATATACATATTATAGCAAGTTTTATACATTATTTGATTTTAGTTATAAATTTGATACTGGAAATTATGCTTTGATTGGTGACAACGATACTGGACCACTTACCCTTATTAGATTACTTGCCAAACTGGATACGTGGTATAACGGCGAAATTTTAATTAATGGCAAAAGCCTTAAAAAAACTAATTATAAAAAAGATTTTAATGTTGCATATATTAGTGCTACACCTAAATTTTTTAATAACAAATCAGTACTGGAAAATATATGCTACCCGCTAAAGTCACGCGGGGTTAAAAAACAAGAACGTATTAATATTGGACTTGTAACCCTTGCTAATTGGGGTTGGAAAAATAAAGCAGACATCAAGGTAAAAGATTTAAATCAAACCGAATTGATTACACTTGCATTAATACGTGCCAGTGTACGTAAATTAGACTTACTATTATGCGAAAATATATTTGGCAAAATACCTACTACTGTGTTGAATAAAATTCCTGCATCAACTAAGATTGTTGTAGGTAATGACTATGACGATTTTAAGGACTACACAACCTTAATATTTGGCTTGGGCAACTTAAAGGATTAAAAAAATAAGGCTAAAATTTAGCCTTAT
>JBKSMT010000037.1:0-4153 GCA_046881945.1 Clostridia bacterium | reverse complement strand
CATGAATATCTATTAAAGTTTCATTTTTATGACACCAGTAAGCCAAAGGCTCATTTGTTTTTCCTACTTTTGCCATTACATTTGATAATGCAAAATTTTTGTTTGTTTCAATAAAATAATCAATTAAGTCAAGCAACATATATTCTTCTTTGTTAGTCCATGAAGCATTATACACCGCATCTCCAACAAGGTATGGAGGGTCCATATAAATAAAATCGGCTTTTTCTACAATATTTTTAAGTTTTTTTGAACCAAAATCAGCACAAACGAATTCAGCATTAATTTCAGATACTCTTTGAATATATTCTTTTAGCTTATTTACATTGTTTTTGTTTAAATCTGTTTTTCCTATTGGAAGATTAAATTTACCCTCTGAATTAAATCTAATATCATTATTAAAAGCATAAACCATTAGGGTATATAACATTAAGTTTGCTTTGTCAGAGTCTTTATCCTCAAGGTTATTATAATCTTCTCTTAGTCTGTAATACCCCTCTTGATTGTAGTCCTTTAACCCATTATTATCTTTTCTATTTGAGCACTGAACTCTATATCCAGAATATCCTTCCTTGTATGAATTGGATAAATTATACTCATCAATTAGCCTCTCAATATTTTCAATCAAAGGTTCAATTTTTTGTTTTGACAAATAAACCAGCAAGCCTATAACCCTTTTATTGCTGTCAACAAATATAATTTTATTGCATTCAACATTAAGACCAACTGTTGCTCCACCACAAAATAAATCAACCATTGTATCTATTTTTTGTGGGAAGTATTTTGTAATCTGTGGTAATATTCTATATTTATTACCAGTATAATTTAATGGGGACTTTATAAACTCTAACATAAATTTTCCTTATTCTATTTTTTAATATTATGTATTATAACACACTATCTTCAAAATTGTATTGGTTTTAAAAATATTTTTTAATTTTTTTATATTTTATATAAAGCAACAAAAAAAACCAAGTTAAGTAACTTGGTTTAATCTATGTCTAAATTATCTCTTTTAAATAGTTCATCATTGAAGAATTCTTGGATGCTCATATCAAATGCATCTGCCAACCTCAATATTGTTCTGAATTGTATATTGTTATACTCTTCATCGATGATATGTTTCAATGTTGTTCTGTTAGTTCCCATTCTGGTTGCTAACTCATATTGCGACATTTTATTCTTTATCATCAAGTTGCTTACTCTTAAAGCAATCGCTCTTGTTACTTTCATATTACATTCCTCACTAATACTATTTTATCAATAAGGAATTTCTTTTCCGTTCCTTGCAAGGAACATCACTTGACATTTTGCTTTATGTTAAGTTACAATAATATTGTGAGGTTTTATTATGTTAAAAACTGATTCTTCTAAAACTATTTGTTTTACTGGACATAGACCAAACAAGTTGCCTTGGCATTATGATGAAACAAAGGAATCGTGCATTTTATTTAGAAATCACTTAAAATCCGTTTTGATTAAGGCAATTGAAAATGGCTATACAAATTTTATTTCTGGAATGGCAATAGGTGTCGATACTATTGCTGCTGAATTGGTTATTGAATTAAGGAAGACCTATAAGTCGGTAACCTTGCAAGGTGCTATACCCTGTCCTGGGCAAGAAAGTCCTTGGCCTCAAAAAGCACAACTTCGTTATCAAAAGCTTCTTGAGCAATGCGACTCTGTCCATTATGTTTGTGATCACTACACCGATGAGTGTATGAACAAACGAAATCTTTATATGGTTGAGAACTCTGATGTGGTTATAGCAGTTTGGAATGGTTTGCCTAGTGGCACAGCAAACACTGTGCAATTCGCAAAGGAACATGGTTGCAAGATTAAAATCATCAACCCTAATGACTTTACATAAATCGGAGGCTCTATGAGTAAAATTATAAATGATGCTGATGCATCAATTCCAACTATGCCAGAGTATCTTGGTAGAATGGCTGCAAGGAATGCAAAGGACTATAACCCACAAAATGATGAGTTATTGATTCCTGACCTATTTGAGGTTTTGCAACTTCGCATCAAGCCTGTTGTTCTAACTAATGAACAAAAATCTTTAATTGCTAATCAGTTTGCTGACTGCAAAAATATGAAGTCAGTTTACAAGGTTCTTGACCGAATTAGCAAACACTTAAATAAAGCATTTTTCAATTTCAAATAGTATTATGCAAAGTATAAAAAAGCCCTGTGTATTACAGGGTTTTTTGTTTGTTAATCTTCAAGGTATTTCATGTATTTTCTATACCATTTACTACCATTTTCGACTTCTACTAATTCAGTTGTTCCATCGGTATATGTTACTAAAAATGTAGTAGTTGCAGAGTTGTCTTGGTTGTACATATCTGCAAGGAACATACCTTCAAAGCCACCAAGTTCATCCCCTATCATTAGGTTTGTGAACTTTTCATCTTCATCAAGACCATCAGTTTCCTCTACTATTTCTGTTTTCTTGATTACCTTATTGGCACTCATTAACCACTTCCAAAAACCCATTATCGTATTTCTCCTATGATTTTATTATATCATAGTTTTTCAAAATCCTAGCTATTTTGATAAAAATTATTAGACAATTTATCCCGTAGCAAGGTTCACACTAAACATTTTATTTTTGTATTATGTTGCACTGCACGAAGTCTAATTTTCTAAAAGTAGCACAAGGAAAAGTCTATTTTGCACTTTTTTGGAAATCTAAAATCGCTACAATGCCCTATTTTTCGGCACTTTTCAATAGGTATAAATATTAGACTTATGAACTTACTAGATGGTTGATCACAAATCAAATCAGCATATTTAACTAGGGTTGCAGTATAGGTTGGGAAGCCTGCGTTTTGATGTAAAATATTTCCATTTTCGCCTTCAATCCATTCCCAATCACATAATTGATGTAAAGTGAATTTTGAAGTATCTAGCATGTACAATTCATTGTCTTCAACAAATCTATCAGCCACAACAGGAATACCATTAAATGATATAGCCTTATATCCGCCTTCAAGATTCATAACGTCTACATTACGACGGTAGCAAGATAGGTAATCCATGTAAGCACGTCTTACACCCGCACCGCAAGTAATAATATCAATATTGCTACCTGAATTTTCTTCTAGGTAGTCAATAGCTGTTTGAAGTAAATTGTCACTAATTTCAGTTTCGGCATTTGAAGTATAAGGTGTTAACCAGCCATTTTCAGTACGATTTAAACCATATAATGTTTCGCTATTTCCAAAGATTGCGCCAAGTCCCGTAATTTCATAATCCTTACTTCCTTGAACATATGCAACATAACCATTTGATAAAGTTGAAGGAGTAGTGTTTACAGTAATTGTTTTGTTAATTCGGTCAACGCTCATAACACGCAAACCTTTAACAACACTTGTATCTGCATTATATATATCAATACACATACCTTCGGCAAAATTCTTAACACTATTAAATGTAATAACCTTGCCATCTTGTGATTGCACGGTTGCTAAAGCACCTGAGCCATCACCATATAACATACGTCCTAAATTAAATTTACTTGCAGTAAGCAAGCCTTCCATTTCAGCATTTAATAAATCTACAAATGCGCCTGCATTAGATGCACTAGCACGAATCGCTTTATCTGTAATTGCAATTTGACCATAAAGGTTTTTAAGTGTAGTTTTAAATTGAGCATAGCGATTGCTTTTAGCAGTTGGCAATGCACCAACTTCATCACCAGCACCAACACCACCATTTAAACCAATCGGTGCCATTTTAATAATATTTTTCCCATACACATCAGCACTAGATTGCTTGATTTTTGAAAGTAATGGATTAGCGTTTGTATTTAATTGATTGCACACAGCATTAAGATACGCATCTTTTAATGCGCTTTCAGCAGTAGTTAAACTTATCATAAAAATTCTCCTTAAAAATATTTGTATTTTAAATAAATTAATTTTATAAATTTAATTTAAATATTAAAAATAGACAAAATTTTCAATCAAATTCGTCTATTTTATAGCATCTTTATTTAAATAATTATTTTATTTGATTTTTATTTGTATTTAAATTAAATTTTTTTAATAATATTTTTTGCCAAGTTCCCAGCTTCCTTAATTGTGCTAGGTACGTTTGGCGGGCTAACAGGAATTAAACTACTAATATTGGACATAACACGCGTTGG
>JBKSMT010000036.1:0-3138 GCA_046881945.1 Clostridia bacterium | reverse complement strand
TAATTAAAAATATTGATTTATTTATTAAATAACAATTATATTACTTAAAAATAGCAATAAATTAAATATTTTAATATTCGAAAATAAATTTATTTAAATATTAAAAAATAAAAATACACTTTTATAAATGTATTTTTATTAATTATTTAATTTATTGGAACTATATATTGATAAGCGTTGTAAACATATAATGTATATATATAATTTAGTTTTTGCAATGTTTTATAAGCTTGCTCTTTAAATGCATTATAATATCCAATTGTAACAAATTCATCATAATGAAAATCTTGCATATTTAATGTATACATCCTATCACTAATAAGTCCACCCGTCAATGAATAATATACTACAATTTCTTGAAGATTGCCATCGATAGAAGTTTTGATATTATCAATTTTACCAAACAAAGAATTGCCCACATATAATCTTTTATTAAATTTAATACCTAACAAATCCAAAACAGTTGGCAACAAATCATACGCAGAACTAAATCTGTTAATTTCAACAAAACCATCTTCGTTTCGTTCTAAATTAAGACTTGCATTAGTTTTAATAATTAAAGGAATAGTATTCAAATCTATATCCATATATTCTTCACTAGGCAAACCTTTGATTGTGTTAGATATAGTATGATAATATGCATTATGATCAGAATATAATACTATTGTAGTATCATCATATATTCCATAATCTTTTAAACGTTGAACCAATACACCTATTGCACGATCAAGCCCAACTATCGTTGCTTGATAATTTACAAGTCGTGTCATGAAATGGTCACCTTTATCACTATATGCATTTAAAGCATTTATATACCAGTTAGTTTTAACACGTTGATCTGAAGGCAAATTTGATGTGTTACCATACTTAACATAATCCTTATATTCTACCTGGTCAGCACATTTTGAATTATTATCGTATGGACCATGAGTGCTTACCGTAGTATAAAATGTAAAGAATTTTTCAGCATTATCGCCATATATATTTCGATTTGATTTTTCAGGTATCATATAATCAATTGCCGACCATACAAAATCTTCTTCTTTAATCCACTCACCCCAATCATAGCCTCCATCATATCCAAATTCGTTATAATCCCAGCAATACACGCCATCAAAACCTAGTTTGGTATGAGTTTTATCCCTATCATAATAACCACTTTCATTTGTATGAAAATATCTTGCACTATAACCATTATCCTTTAACATGTTAGGTAAGGTAAAATCATATTGTTCGCTACCACTATGCCTTGTAACTTGCTCCATATATTTACCAATAGGATAACTACCTATAAATCCTATACCTTCCGAAATGTTTGTTTTACTTTTTGCAAAAAAATTATTTGCAATCACACCCTCGGAAGCTAAACCATATATATTGGGAGTAAGTTCAGGACTCAAAACTCTTGAATTATATGTTCCATCACTAAAACCATACCATTCAAGTGATTCCATCATTACCATAATAACATTATTACCCTTATCAACCCCAAACATATCGCTAGTTTGCTCATCATGAACTTCCCCATTATTAAAATAATTTATAGCAGAATTTAATAATGTATTTGAATTATCGGTTGTAAGAGTATTAAGCAAATTATTAGTATAATAGCCAAAAAATCCAAAAGTTTTCATGCTGGCAATTTTGAGCATTGATGTATCCATTAAAAAACTGTCGCTAATACTATCAACTTGCACTATATCCCCAGTAGAATGAACTTGATTTCGTTGAGCAACAATAGTCGACACGCTTAAACCTTGAATAATCAATACCATCATAACAATAACTAGCGAAAAGTTTTTTCTAAATGAAATTGGATATCTATGCCTTTTAATAGCAATCATAACAATACCTATAACTATAGCAATATAGGCTATAATCAATGCTATCATAAACCATACAAAACTAAAATCTTTGGTCATAGCCTTAATCGTTTCTTTAAACAAATTAATCATATCAAACGAAAAAACATCACCATATAACGAGTATAAACTAAAGTTAACATAAAAAATAACTATTTGCACACCCAGCATAATTGCCGTTAGCACTGCCTGAATAATATGATTAGGGATAATAAATATTATACCCGCTATCATTATCAAGATAGATAAGTCATATAACCAATATTTAGGGAAAAAGCCTATATCAAGACGCAAAAACATTGCTATTTCAAGCAAAATAGCAATAACAATATAGTAGGTTAAAAAACCCATTTTATGCCAAAAACTTCTAAACATTCCTATCTCTTAATCAAATATATCATAGTTATTATAACCTATTTTAAACTTTTGTCAATATTTGTGGCAATAATAATTGAATAATTATTAATAATTTGATACAATAATATTATGTTTAATTGGTTTAAAAGCAAAATTGAATTAAAAAAAGATACAAGCATTATGTCTAGCACCCATCAAAAAAAAGGTGTAAAGTTAGATAGCGAAATTATTGTGCCTAATAATTTTGAGGCTCTAATTTTTTATCATGGCAAATTGTTTTATACATTAACTTCTGGAAAGCATAAGATAAATAATCAATCATTTGAAAAGTTGATTAATATTCAAAAAAAACATAAAAGCAAATTTAAATATGTAAAATTTGTGTGTCACTACGTAAATTTATCAATTCAAGAATTTAACATAAAATATAAAAAACAAAAATATACTATAAAATTTAGAATTGATAATAGCATTAAATTTAGCGAATTAATCTTATTACACACTTACAAAGTTGATAATAATTATGTTATACAAATGTTAAACGATATGTTTATTGAATTATTAATTTACTTAAAAGCAGACTTACAGCAAATAAGTGAAAACTCATTAATTGAATACGGAATAAAAATTGATACATTTACCCAAACTAGCAAAACAAACTCAATCTTCTCATCTTGTAATAATATCAACAATAATCCCGTTATTAATGATATTAAAAACAAAGATTTAAGTACCCATACAAATAACCAAAAATTACAAGAAGATGTTAAGTCACCTATATTAGAAAACAATTCAATGCATGAAAATGAAACAAAACACAATTCTAAAAACACTTGTAGCAACTGCGGAAATATTACAAAGTTTAGTACAACTTATTGTTTAAAGTGCGGTCACAAATTGCAATAATGAGAATTTTTTA
>JBKSMT010000035.1:0-2173 GCA_046881945.1 Clostridia bacterium | reverse complement strand
TGATAGAAATATATTAATTAATGGGCTAAAAAAATTTGACTTATCCATAAAAATGTTAGATAATATAGAAAAAGCAATTGTAACTAGTGGTGGTGTGGATTTAAATCAAGTGTCACCTAAAACTTTTGAAAGTAAATTAGTGCCTAATTTGTATTTTGCTGGTGAAGTGTTGGATATTGATGCTCTTACTGGTGGATTTAATTTACAAATTGCATTTTCAAGTGGTTACATAGTAGGCAATAGTGTGAGGTTGAAATGATTTTTTGGATATGTTTTATATTAGTTGCTCCGTTTATTATAATATTTTTCCCAACAAGGATAGTTAATAAAAAGAATTTGCCAAGGGCTAAAAAACAAAATGTTATAGTTGCATGCAATCATATGAGTAATTTTGATTTGCCATTAATTGCAGTTAAATTTTGTAGAAAATTTACATATGTAGGGAAAGCCGAACTATTTAAAAATAAGTTATTTGGCTGGTTGCTTAAAAAATTTGACGTTATACCAGTCGACCGAACCAAAGCAGACCTTGGAGCAATCAAAAAGGTGTTAGGCGCAATTAACCGCAAGCGTCATGTATGTATTTGCCCACAAGGCACACGTAGCAAACCGGGTGAAATTGATGAGAATACCGTAAAGGACGGTATTTCATTATTTGCGCTACGTACAGGAACTCCAGTACTACCTGCAGTAATACTTAAAAAACCAAGATTTTTAAGATTTAACAAAATTGTGGTAGGTGAGTTAATTTATCCTGATATGTCAAGGGCAAAGGATAAGGAATATAGTGAGGAATTTACTAAATTGGTTGTATCAAAAATGAATGAATTATTGGCAAACGGAGGAAAGAAAAATGCTAACAATGAAAGAGGCTAACATTAAATTTACACATTATAAAAAGGGAGATATTATAACAGGTTCTATTGTTATGATAACTAAGCGCGGTGCTATTGTTAATATTGGTGGTATGAAAGATGGTATTGTGCCTATTGATGAATTTGACACAAATGTATATAAGGAAGATGATGCAATATTAGTTATGGTTACTGATAAAGTAGATGAATATGGTTGTGTTATACTTGATGCTAAAAATGTAAATAGAGCATTAGAGCAACGTGAAAAAATCAAGGATTTAAAGGTTGGTTCAACCTTTAGTTTTATGGTTAAAGATGTTACTACTGCTGGCATTAAAGGCGAAATTTTAGGATATACAGTATTTTTACCATATTCACAATGTTCTAAGGAAGATTACGTTAGTCGTGACAACTTAAAGGAACGTGAAATTGACGCTGTGATTATCGAACTTAATAGTTTGCAAAAGTCAATTGTGTGTAGCACTAAATTACTTCAAAAAACAGTAGATTATTCAAATATAGAAATCAATATTAATGATGTTGTAACAGGTGTTCCTATCAAGGTTATGGATAAGTATGCTATTATCATGCTACATGATGGCTTAAAGGCAAAACTTAATATTCAAGATGCAAGTTATGAACATATTAATTCATTAACTGAAGTTATTGAGGAAAATAAGGAATATGAATTTAAGGTGTTAGATAAAACTATTGATAATTCTAAAATTAGTTTAGGATTAAAGCAACTTAAGGCAAATCCTTTAGACGAAATTTTTGAAACGCTTAATCTTGGTGACGAACATTCTGGCGTGGTAGAACGTATTTTTCCAAGCGGCGCAATGATTAAGTTAGACAATGGTTTAACTGCATTTGCCTTAACACGTGAAAATAGCGAAAATATCAATACTGCTACACATCACATCTACAAACTTGGAGCAACAGTAAATGGTTATATCAGTAATATCGATAAAGAAAATCATAAGTTGAATATTATTACTCTTAAGAAAAAAGAACAATAGGAGGGTGTTATGTCAAAATTTGCATATAAGGCAGAAGGTGAATTAAATTCGGATTATGTACTTGATTTGTTAAAAGAATATCTTAATCAAATGCGCGAAAGCAATAATACTAATGTAAATGAGGTTGATTATAAGATTAATCCTAACTCAAATAGATTTGCTAGATGGTTTAGAGATTTTTCAAAAAGATTGTTTAAAAATAAGTCATCTTTAGAAAACTATAATAAAGTTTTGACACTTAAATATCTAGATGTAATTAACGAAAAGTTAGATATTTATACGCAAACTAATGTCCTTACT
>JBKSMT010000034.1:0-5005 GCA_046881945.1 Clostridia bacterium | reverse complement strand
TTGAACTTGCGAAACACCTAGACTTAAAGCAATCTCACTTTGCGTCTTATCCAAATAATATCTCATAATTATCACCTGCTTTTCACGGGCGGGTAAAGCATTTATCATATCCCTAAGCGCAATTTTATCTACTAATTTATCGGGCGAAAAACTATCTTGCGTACGAGAGGCAAGACTGTCGTCCTCATCATCCAACTTATCATCAATCGAAATTAACTGAGTAGATGCTTCAAGCGTAAATATAACATCTTGAGGATCCATATTAAATTTTTTGGATATTTGATCAATACTTGGCTCAACCCCCGCCATAGATTGATATTCCGTAATATAATTTTTAATTTGTATTGCATTATGCTTAATACTTCGTGACACTTTCACACTTCCGTCGTCACGTAGAAATCTTTTAACTTCGCCTGCAATCATAGGTACAGCATACGTACTGAATTTAACATTATATTCAGTACTAAAATTATTAATAGCTTTTACAAATCCCATACAGCCCAATTGATACAAATCATCTATTTCCACGCCCTTATTTTTGTATCTTCTAATAACGCTTTTAATAAGCGGTGAATTTTCGGTAAGCAATATTTCTTTTGCATCTTCATTTCCTTTTTGAGCCATTTCTAACAAACTCAAAGTTTCGTCATTTGATAGCATATTTATACCGCCTGTTTACTTTCTATACATTTTGTCATCTCCACTATCAAACCTTTTGCACCATTATGCTTAACTTCCAAACTATCCATAAAACTATCCATAACAGTAAATCCCATACCGCTACGTTCTTCATCTGGCTTTGTGGTATAAAATGGTGTTAAAGCCTTTTCGATATTTTCAATACCTATTCCACTATCCTTAATTGATATATGTAATTTGTTATGCTCAATACCAAGTGTCATAACAATATCTCCCACTCGATTAGGATATGCATGCACCACACAATTGGTAACTGCCTCACTAACCGCTGTTTTAATATCTCCAATTTCGTCAAGCGTTGGATTTAATTGTAGACAAAAAGCCGACACACAAGTCCTTGCAAATGCCTCGTTTTCAGGCAATGATTTAAATTTAATCTCTATTTGATTTTTCATATAATCTCCTTATTTGTTTTAGGCAAATCCGCCACCTTAAACTTTTGTTTTTTTATAGTTACATCTTTACTAATTAAATCAAGATATTTTAGGCATAATATCATACAATCCTGCCATTTGAAATATTTTTTCCGCTTGTCGTGATGGATTTATTATATAAATCGGTATATTTCGGCTTTGCAACTTCTTATATCTTCCTAGCATAACGCCAATCCCTGTACTATCCATAAAATCTAACTGTGATAAATCCATTATTACCTTATTATATCGTTTTTCGGATTCTATAACATGGTCCAAATTATTCCTAATATATGGTGCATTTGCTTCATCTAATTCCCCAATTAACAATACATATAACGAATTATTGTGTACTTTTGTTTTTACTTGCATATTCCCCTCCTTGACAATACAATTTTAACATATTATGGATTAAAAAAAAGAGCAAGTCTTGTCTAAAAACTTACTCTTTAAGTCGAATTTTATATTATCTATTTACTCCCCATTTATCACTTTCATACATAGGCGTTTTATATCTTTGTCGTTGAATTCTAATTAATTCTCTTAATTGCTTTGCCGTAAATTTTTCATCATAATCAATATGTTTATCAAGTAATGTTTCCATAACATAAAATCTGTATTGCATTTCATATGCAGTCCATACATTAATTGTATTTAAATCACTAATATAGCGACTAGCATTATAATACTGACCAGTTTCAATATCCATATATAAGTCATCTCCTGCTCGGATAGCAAGTATTGTTTTAACTTCTTTTCTTGGCTCTACCATATTTTTAGTTTTTACTTTACGCCTAAGCGTTACTCTGTAAACATCATTTATGGCATAAGTTAAATTATCAAGTTCTTCACTGGTATATTGTTTAGGATTATTTATTACCTCTTGCTTAATTTCCGGCTTTACAAATGCATTTAAAATCTTTTTAATTAGCGACATATTATACTTTTTTCATCTCCAAATTGCTTTGTTTTAGTTTCATAATACTCTTTATATACTGCTTTTAATTCATTTAATCCAAGCATATCGTTGGGTTGTAAATTTTTGCTTTTAATTACATCATAACATTTATGATAAAAAGATTCATCATCTGAAACATATAATTCATTATTATAATGTTTCAAATTTTTATCAGAAAAAATTCTTAACTCATAATATTTACCTGTTTGAATATCCATATAGAAATCACCTGCAATATTAACCATTAGCACGTCTTCTTTAACTACATATTTTTCTAAATCTACGCATGATAATTTTTTCTTATTTTTATCACTAATTCTTGACAACTTGCATAACCTTACTTGATACAAAACATATGTAGCATCTTCAAGATCGACTTTATTAAAGATATCCATTAAGTCTTCTTGTTGATTTTCTGTATTTCTTGTTAATTTTTTAAACAATCTCATTTGAACCCTCTTTTGAGTTATATTTTATTATTTAGTGTATACATAATACACTATTTTATAAAATTTGTCTACTAATTGAAGTACATTTCTTTTAAACTTTCTTGTTCGGCTAATATTTGACTTAACTCACCCGCAGTTAAACTAGCATTCTCACTAATATTATGAATACTTAAAGTTTCACTGCACACACCAGTAAATGACTCAATATATTTCTCAGATAAATAATAATCATCAGTATTAGGATTTTCGCCAATACGAACTAATGGATAATATGTATTATGACATGATATATCTTTAAAGTGATTTAATTCAATGGGATATAAAATCACAGGAGTTTGTTTAACCATTTGTTTTAAAACATCTTTACCATTATGACGTGTAATAATACGTTTAGCAATATAGCCAACATAAATATCATTTATATTATATCTTTTATTAGCAATACTTTGTTCTAATGATTTTTTCTTCAATTCAAGTTCTGCTTCTTTCTGCTTTTCATCAATAACTCTATTAATTAAACTTTTGTACATAATTTACCTCCTTTTTTTGTTTTTGGATTTAGATTATAATATAAAATATAAACTTTGTCAATAGATAAAAAGAGATTTGGTAGCACAAATCTCTTTTAAAGCCAATATTAATCTACATAAAGTGTATTTAATATTCATTGTACCCAATATATAGATTATTTATTTATATCTTTTTAATATCAAAGCCATCTTTACTATCTAATATTTGATAGCCTAAACTTGTAATCTTGTTACGCAATTCGTCTGCAACAGCCCAGTTTCGTTCTTGTTTTGCCTGCCATCTAGCCTCCGCCATATCCCTTATATCTTGAGGAATTTCATCTACGACTATATCATCTTTTAATAAATCCAAGCCTAAAACTTTATCAAATTCATTAATTAAATATAGTTTATTTTCATTAATAATGTCAGACTTTAATACATCATACAAAACAGTAATCGCACGTGAAGTATTTAAATCGTCTTCTAAAGCGTTTTTAAATCGATTATAATAATCTTTAACCAACAATTCTAATTGTTCATCATTTGTTATTTTGTGATATTCCATCACATCTTTTTTTAATGATAAAACCTTTTCTTTAAGTTTATCGTACGCAGATTTTGCACCATCAAGACGATCAAAACTGAATACCAAAGGCTTTGCATAGTGTGACATTAAGCAAAAGAACCTATAAACAAGTGGATTATATCCCTTTCCCTTTAAACTATCAACAGTTACAAAACCGCCTTCGCTTTTACTCATCTTGCCATTTTCGCCATTTAAATGCTCAACGTGGAACCAGTAGTTACACCATTTATGCCCTAAATAAGCCTCACTTTGAGCAATTTCGTTAGTATGATGTGGAAATTTATTATCCACCCCTCCACAGTGTATATCAAGATATTCTCCAAGATGTTTACACGAAATACCGCTACACTCAATATGCCAGCCAGGGTAGCCTACTCCCCAAGGGCTATCCCACTTAAGTTCTTGGTCAGCAAACTTAGATTTGGTAAACCACAATGCAAAATCCGCTTGATTGCGCTTACCATCATCTAGCTCTACGCCATCACGCACACCAACAAGCATATCATCAGCCTTGTGATTAGTTAATGTATAATAATTATGTAATTTACTTACATCAAAGTAAATATTGCCATTTGATTGATACGCATAACCCTTTGATAGCAACACTTCTATCATATTAATATATTCATCTATACAACTAGTAGCGGGTACAACAATTTCAGGCCATTTAATATTTAAGTTTGCGCAATCTTCCTTAAACTTTTCAGTATAAAATCTTGCAATATCAAGCACTGTTTTATTTTCACGTTTAGCCCCTAGCAACATTTTATCTTCGCCTTCATCACTATCACCAGTCAAATGTCCCACATCTGTAATATTCATACATCTAACAACGTTATACCCCACAAAACGAAGTGCTTTTTCAAGCACATCTTCCATAATATAACTACGAAGATTACCAATATGTGCAAAATGATATACCGTTGGTCCACAGGTATACATTTTAACAACGCCCTCTTGATTAGGTTTAAATTCTTCAATTTTTTGTGTTAAACTATTATAAAATCTCATACTATACTCCTTATTATATATGATTTTGTTTAAAATTTTGCCTTTGAAATGAAAATAGGTCAAGAGTTGTGTTCTCTTGACCTAAACTATTTAAATCTTGATGCACCACTCAAAAAAGTGTACAAAATATTGTACATTTAAATTTTTAAGTTACAGCAACACTTCTTCATATACCATTATTATACTCCACTTTAATATTAATGTCAACAAAATTTAAAAAATTTTATTATTTTAACTCCAACTTTATCCCATAATGCTTATTCTTAGCATTTTCATAACTTTCGCCAAACTCTTGTATTAATATATCTTGCCATCTATGAGTTAATGCCCTATTATATTTAATATATTTCCCATCACATGCAAGCATTACCTCGAAA
>JBKSMT010000033.1:0-7865 GCA_046881945.1 Clostridia bacterium | reverse complement strand
GATTTATCAACTGTTTAATAGTAAAGTTTGCACCCGCTTTAGTTTCAACAACAATTTTAAAACTTGGTTGATTAATTATAGCGTCAGGCACACTTCCTTTACCCACTACTTGTAAATTAATCACCATTTCAGGTGAGTTGTCATCATCCAACAAAAAGTGTTGCAACATATTAAAAAACTTATTAGTATTATTCTTATAAAAATTACTTAATAATAACATACAATTTGCAGTTACCGCATTTTCCTTTGTATGATATCTAGGGAAATAGTGTATTTTCATATTAAATCTCCTTTAAAATATATTCATTAGTTATCATATTAACTTCGTTTTGCAAGCTAATTATTTTTATTAAAAATATTCAAATTATTTACTATTTCTATCCGCTAACGCTTCACGCTTAAATACAAACCAAATAAAATAGTCCAACATTTTACGCGTAACATCTAATCTTGTTAATTTCTTTATTTATATATTATCCTTGCCATATTATCTCCTTTCCAAAATTGCCAACGTTTCCACGTGTTTGGTTTGAGGGAACATATCGTAAGGCTCAATTTTAAGTATCATATGTGTATTTTGTAAAACTTTCAAATCTTTAGCAAGCGCAATAGGGTTACAAGCAATATATATTATTTGGTCGGCTGTTTTTACCGCATCAATAACTTGTGGACTGCAACCAGCGTGTGCAGGGTCTAGAACAACACTACACTTAGCACCCTTGTTTTCACTTTGCACTTTTTTAATTAAGTTTGGTATAATCTTTGAGCAATCTCCATTAATCACTTCCATATTAGTTACATTGTTAGTTTTAACTAGTTGCCTTGCCTTTTCACTTGCCTCAGGCACAATTTCCACACTATACATCTTGCTTGCACTTTTAGAGATGATTGCACTAAGCAATCCAGCACCAGCATAAGCATCAATTACAATTCCGCAACCCACATTTTTTATAACATCACTGTAAAGCTTTGCTTTAATTTCGTCATTAACCTGTAGGAAACTTGCCACATCAATATCATACTTAATATCAAATTCATTTAATATTATACTTCTAATTCCAGCAATATGTATATACTCACGACCTAGTATTATTGAGTTGTGTTGATTGTTAATGTTAATATATAATCCAAACTCGCCAAGCACTTTTAACTTACATATAAGTTTGTCCAAATGTTTAATATCTTTGCTAGTTGACACTAAACACACAAGTGTTTGATTATTAACGCTACGCACTACAAGATATTTTAATAAACCTTTATATGTATTAAAATCAAATGTCTTAATGTTATTTTCACTTATCCACTCACGTACAATACTTAATACTAAATTAATCTTGTCGTTCATAAGCAAGCACTTATCAATTGATATGATATTATGGCTATTATACTCAAACATTCCAATATTTTTACCTAGCGGAAAAACTGCTTTGTTGCGATAGCCATATTCCCTACTTTTTACACATGATAACACATTATTTTCAAGTCCGCCAACCTTTTGTAATGTTTCCTTAACTAAATTAGTTTTAAATTCCAACTGTTTATCATATTTAAGATGTTGAAGATTACACCCTCCACATTTAGTAAAATATGGACAATGCGCAATAACCCTATCTTCGCTTTCGCTAATCATCTGCTTTAACTTAGCACTACAAAACTTTGACTTTTCTTGAGTAATCTCTACATCAACCACTTCATTAGGCAAGGCAAAATCCACAAAAGTCACCTTTTGCAAATTCTTATTATATTCGCAACCTTCATCTTGAGTACAAGGGCGTGCCACACCCTCACCATTCATACCCAACTTATCAATCTTTATTCTCATACATTAATTATACACCACAACACCAACTTTTGCAATAATATTTAAAAAATAAAGCCACAAATTAATGTGACTTTATTTGGATTATATAGTAAAGTTATTTTCATCTTCTTTATTTTGCTTTGGTTCGTACGCCTCTTTAAGTACAAAACCTATTTCTTTTAGCTTCAATACCATCTGTCTAGTTATCTTGATATTTGTAGCTTTACCTAGTTTTTGCTTTTGGTAACAAGTTACAAACCACATTACTTGTGAACCTAATATTTTATCTTGTATCACACCTTTAAAATTGCCAAACACCGCTTTATATTCAACCAATTCTTGATAAAAATTATCAAACCATTTACTATTTTCATTTTGTAGTTCAAACTCAAATCCTATATTTCTTAATATTTCAGTTTGTGTTAAAGATAATTGTTTATCTTCATATCTTTTACGAAGCATATAAACTTTTTGTCCCAAGTGATTTCCATTTTCATCAACATAATAGTCAGGTATATTTAGTGTACCATATTCATTTTTGTATTGCAATAAACTTGTGTAAGCATCATTAAACCAGTCAAGTTTTTCCTCCCAAACAAATCCGATTTCGTTAAGAATTCCTATATCTTGCTCAGTTAATTTTAACCCCACACCACGTCGTTTTGCAGCTCTAATAGCCACAACTCTTTTTGCTAATAATTTTTCAGAGTTATTAGTTGAATTGATTTTAGGATAGTATCCAAACACACTAACAAAATCTCGCAATTCAATAGCGAACGTTTTGATATCAAAGCGTCTAACTGTAAAATCTTTACAATTAGTCATTTCAATTATTTTTTTAATCCAAGCGTTGTCCTTTAACATCATTTCTTCACAAACAATTGCAAAAGTTTGTCTATGTATTCCCACGCCATGACCAGTATGATTTCTAATAGTATTCCTAAATGCCTCAACAAATTTTACCAAATTAGCAAAATCTTCTTCACTAAAATTAGCGTTATCAATATGATAATATTTTGTAATAAAATTATAGAAAGTTTGGTCTATTTGGAATGTTCCATCTTCATTAAAACCCGAAACAATTAATGGCTTTATATTACCTAATGTAAAGCCATTACCAAACATTGAAAACGAAATATTTCCTTTTGCTATTTTTTGTCTTCTCAATCTTTGACAAGTTGGCGAAATATCAGAATTTTGCTCGTTCTCATCTAAATATCTAGCATACGGAATATAAAAGAACTCCTTTAACATTTTTTCAAAACCGCCAGCAAGGTTACTCATTGGCGGGTAGTCCTTTGCACCACCAACCTCATTGCGTAAATATGTAGATAATGCTGTTTTTAAATTATCTTCAACATCATTAGATAAAATATCTTCCCCTCTTTGCAATATCCTATCTACAATTTTGTAAGCATACTCACTAATCTTATTAGTCATTTCCTCATAGGTTCTTCCGCCTAAACTTTTAGCATTGTTAATGTGTCCTTGCAATATTGATGTTGAATTAGTTTCATCTAGTATTGTTAATTCCTGACTACAATCAACTCCGCACCTTTGTGCTTTTTCGTAATATAGTGTAGCTTCGGTAATGTCGCCAATATAATTATAGCAATCACCTAAAACCTTATATGCACAGCCTGTTAACCTACGTTGTTGTGCTGAAATATCAGCAGATTGATCAATACCACCTTTTTGTACCTGACGAACTTTTTGTTTACCCATATTAATTGTAAAATATTGTAGTGTAGGTATAATTTTACTTTTAACTAAATTAATTATTTCATTAGCTTTAGTAATATCAAAATATTCATCTTCACTTATTCCGCTTTCTATTAATTTATTTAATATCAATTTTGCTTCACGTACGGCTAAAGCAGTATAAGTTGAGTCAATCTCTCCAAACGCATTATCTTCTAAACATTGTTGAATTGACCTAACTGAAATTCGTCTTGCCATAATTTATCTCCTTAAAAAAACACCTTCTATCATTAATATAACACAAATTTACAAATCACGCAATAGAAAAATCAAAAAAAACAAGCATAATTAAATGCTTGTTCCTTATTTTTATTAATCAATATTATTTAATTATTGTTTATTTAAAACCTTTTCATTGTATTTTGCCATATCTTCGTCGGTTACACCTTTGATGGTTAGCGAAATACGTTTCTTTTCAGGTTCTACGCCAATGATTTTAACAATAACCTTATCGCCAACCTTTAATACTTCGCTAGGATGTTTGATATATTCTTTGCTAATTTCACTGATATGTACAAGACCGTCTTGGTGCACCGAGATATCCACAAACACACCAAAGTCAATAACGTTACGTACCACTCCATCAAGCACCATACCGCATTTCAAGTCCTTAACATCAAGAAGTTCACTCTTTAAAATAGGTTTTGGTAAATCTTCACGGATATCGCGACCTGGTTTAGATAGTTCCTTTACAATATCTTCAAGTGTAGGTTCGCCACAATTAATTGTTTTAGCAATCTTACTTATTCCTTCACTTGCAACAAGGTTTGCAAAGTTTTGCATTTTTTCAGTATTAACATCATTTAATGTCAAACCAAAATATTGCAATAATCTTGCACAAACATCATAACTTTCAGGGTGAACGCCGGTATTATCAAGTATATTTTTACCATCAACAATACGTAAGAAACCAGCACATTGTTCAAACGCTTTGTCACCTAGTTTTGGCACCTTTTTAATATCAGCAATCTTTTCAATACGACCATTATCTTGACGATATTTCTCGATATTTTTAGCAACTGTCTTATTTAATCCTGCCACATAACTAAGTAAGCTAGGACTTGCGGTATTTACATCAACGCCAACACTATTAACGCATGATTCAACTACACCTTCAAGCACTTCAGTAAGACGGGCTTGTGGCATATCGTGTTGATATTGACCTACGCCAATACTTTTAACATCAATCTTGATAAGTTCGGCAAGTGGGTCTTGAAGTCTACGTGCAATTGATACAGCACTGCGAAGTGCAACGTCAAAGTCAGGAAATTCCTCCGCACCAAGTTTACTAGCACTATACACACTGGCACCTGCTTCATTAACTACCGCATATTCAACCTTGTATGGCAACTTCTTTATTAAGTTGGCTACAAAAATTTCACTTTCCTTAGTAGCTGTACCATTACCGATACTAATAACATCAACATTATGCTTTTCAATCAAAGCCTTTAATTTTGCTTCAGCCTCCTCAATTTTATTTTGAGGTGGTGTTGGATATATAACTGTTGTATCAAGCACATTACCAATTTCGTCAATAACCGCAATCTTACAACCTGTACGATATGCAGGGTCAAGACCTAAAATAACTCGATTTTTAAGAGGTGGTTGCATTAATAATGGTTTTAAGTTAACCTCAAACATTTTAATTGCCTGTTCACTTGCGGTATCGGTTAATTCGTTACGAATTTCACGTTCAATACTAGGGAAAATTAGTCGATTGTAACTATCTTCAGCAATAGTGTTTAAAAGTTCTTCATAAGGACTATTTTGCTTAATATATTTTTTAGCAATAATATCAAGTGCAATTTGAAGCTTAAGCACTAAATTTACCTTTAAATATTTTTCCTTTTCGCCACGATTGATTGCAAGCACGCGATGGCTTGGTAAATTCTTGATAGGTGACTTATAATTATCATACATTTGATAAACATATGCCTCATCGCCATCTTGAAGTTCACACTCAATATCACCACGATGAACTAGGTAGTTACGCAAACTTTTACGTATTTCAGCATCATCGCTTATCATTTCGGCCACAATATCACTAGCACCTTGGATAGCATCGGCTATTGATACAACTTCCTCAGTCAAATATTTTTCGGCTTCACGTTCAATCATATCACCACTTTGCGCCAAAATAAAGTCAGCTAAAGGTTGAAGACCTCGCGCAATTGCTACACTTGCACGTGTTTTACGTTTAGGCCTAAATGGACGATATATATCATCAATTTCTGTAATAGTATTTGCATTATCCAAAGCAATTTTGATTTCATCTGTCATATTGCCTTGTTCGTTGATAAGATTAAACACTTCCTCACGACGCTTATTTAAGTTACGAAGATAATTTAATCTATCCGAAAAAGCACGCAATGTTTGGTCATCACAACTGCCAGTAAGTTCCTTACGATAACGTGCAATAAACGGTATTGTACAACCCTCGTCAAGTAGGTTTATAATATTATCTACATGATGTTGTTTTAAATTTAATTCCAAACTTAATTGTTGATTAATTTCCATAATTGTATTCCTTTTAAGTAACTGTTTCATTATATCATAATTTAATATTTTTGACAAATAAATTAACGCTAAAAATTAAAAATAAATTAATAAAAAATACAAGAAAATATCCTGTATTTTAGCAATTAAAACAAAATTTAATAGATTTTAAATTATTTCTATAAAATTTATTAAATTTATATAATTTTTGATTAGAATATTTAAGTTTTATTAAAAATATTTTAATTATTTAGTTGAATATTCTAATTTTTCACCATACACTTCTTCATACAATTTGACCCACATTTCATAATTTAAGTTTTTCATATATTCAGTGTTTTCTCTCACAGACAATTCCGCTTTTGGATATATAGGTTCTAGAATATGCATAGTATACACTGGCATTGGTTCGCCTTTTTTGTTGGTAGAATCTTCTGTTGTTATAAACATTGGAACAACTGGTACATTATTCTTAGCAGCAAATCTAAAAGCACCTTCCTTTAGAGGACGAGGCTTGCGATAGTTTATCCACATAGCCTGCTCAGGATAAATCAAAATATTATCACCACGACCTAAAATTTCATCAACAGCACGCAAAAACTTTTTCATAGTTTTGCCATTGCTACTAAGTGGTAATACATCACAGTTGCGCATGAAGAATTTAAGCATAGGTGGATTAGTATAATTACCCTCCAAAATTACGCGATATAGTTTTTTCTTTTTACTAGCCTTGAGCACCTTTTGAGTAACAAAACTATCGTTAGGGCTAAAATGGTTACAAGTAACTATTGAACCAGTTTTTACTTTTTGCCAATTTTCAAGACCTTTAATTTCCTTTAAGGCAAACATACCCTTTTTAATAAAATGATTAATACCTATTATTGAAGCCCAGTTAGCAAGTCTTGATTTGATTCTAGTTATTAATCGCTTTTGGGTATAATCTATTTGTTCTGGTTGCAACTCATATGTTACGGGGTCGTCAGTAACATGAATATCAAAATATCCTTCTTTCTCTGCTAAATCCATACGTTCGAAAGGATTTAATTTATCCCAACCCACTTGTTGCTTCCAATCCTCGTACTCGTCTACAATTTCCACAATCTTTTTTTCTTTCATTTGTTTTTATCCTCAAATTAATAGCACTCACTGCCAATAGACTCATCAGCAAACAGTAAATTTAAGAAATCCTCTAATACACAAATTTCCTCAATCGCTTTCATTTGAATATGTTGTTTTTCAGCCAAACATTCACATTCGCGGTTAAGTGTATTTTTAAAGTTATTAGGATCATTAGCAATATTTTTAGCATAATTTAGTAAATTTGCACCTGCTTGTTGGTCCTTTAATTTTTTAGTATCATCAAAATTTGCTAAAGTTTGCTTAAAGAAATCATAATAAGGAGTATTCTTTGCGGTTTCCCAGAAATATTTTTCATACAAAATACCTTCATACTTCCAAGGTTTTTGGAACATATTATAGTGCACTAACTTTAAGTCTTTTTCATCAAATCCTTCATTACTTACAGGCATCTTGTTCCAAGCCTTATCAATATAATGAATACGGCCTTTACATAATACATTTAAGTAATCTTGGTCAGGAGCAACTGTACCAAAGTTATAATTATTAAGAAGGTATATAAATTTTTCTTCCAACTTTTCCTTTCTAAATGCATCAAGGTTCATAACCAAAATACCTGAGTTAAAATATTTATACTCATTTACGCCTAGTGCATTTTCAACATAGTAGCGGAAAACCTCATTAGATGTAACAACTTCATCAACTATTGCACCTACTAAATTATTTTTAA
>JBKSMT010000032.1:0-5452 GCA_046881945.1 Clostridia bacterium | reverse complement strand
ATAACACATCTCCACTATCGTTATCTAGCATTGTGTCAATACTAATTTGCTCCTCTAACGAATAAGCATTTAAACTATAAATCCCTGGTAGGTCTACCAGTTCGTACGCATTATCACTAAACTTAATAATTTTGCTTTTTTTATCCACCGTCACGCCATGCCAGTTACCAACATGCTCGCAACTTTTAGTTAAACTATTAAACAGCGTGGTTTTGCCAGTATTTGGATTGCCTACAATATTAATTTTAAGCATACTCCACCTCTATCATTTCTGCAACACTTGCTTTGATGATAAAACACGAGTCCAATACTTTAATAAGCATAGTTTTTTTCAAACACGACATATTTAATATTTTGATTTTAAAACCTGGAACAATTCCAAGTTCATATAATCGTAACATTAATTTAGGCTCAGTAATATTTAACGACAAAACCTTCAAATCTCTATGTAATTCGCTATTTTTTAAATTCATATACAAATATATGCCAAAAATATATAAAATATTTGAAAAATTTTTAAAAAATATTAAAATTTGTTTGATTTTATTTGAATTTTTTGTTAGTGTATATTTAGGAAGATTATATTTTAAATTTAATGGGGTTGTTTTTTGTTATTTGGAATATTGTGTAAGGATAACAAAATAAAAATGAAAAAGGGGGATTTTTAATGGAAAGTGTTACTATCTTTGAACAAGGTCGAAATGACTTACTTAATTTTTTTAATAATGAATATAAAGGTTTTGACCAAAAATTATTATCCCACTTTTTAAGTAGTTTTAACGAATTATTAGATTATCGTGAGGAAGGCACGCATACTAAGCCAAAAATTATTTTTACCAACAATATTGATAGTATTATTAAGGTTATACCTAAGGCATACAAACTTCAAGTATTTGAAGATGATGATGCAATAATGTTTAATAGTAGGTTAAAACCATTAATTGCTATCGCTAAAAAAGAATGGTGCATATACATTGAAAATAAGGAAAATAAATTCATATACGGTATATGCAAAACTTTTAACAGCCTAAAGGAAAAAACACTTATAACTGAAATTAAGGAAAGTACTTTTCTACGTGATCGCGCAGATAAAATTAATTGCATTATTGCCGAAAGTTTAAGTGATTTTGAGATGAGCCTATTTAGTACTCATGGTAACGCTATAAGGATTAACACCTCACTACACCCTTCGCAAGATATTGATAAGGCGCAAACAATAGCCGACTTTACTAAAGACTGTTTCTCCAAACTTCGCACAACCAAAAAGAAGTTGGAAGAAGTTCATATAATGTTCTATAACATATTTACCAAAGTTATTGAAGACCTAAATGGTGCAATGTGTGTAATCGTTGATAAGGATTACAAAGATAACGGCTTTTTTGAAGATGGAATTTGGCTAGAAAATCCTATATCGTTTAGTAAAGTATTTACTCAAAGCAAAAGTTATAGTGAGGAAAAACTTCAAGCCTTTGCCACACTTTTTATTAATATGCTTAACTTTGATGGTATCACTGTTGTTGATACAACAGGACGAGTACTTGCATATAATGTATTTGTTCAAAGCAATATTAACCGTACTAAAAACGTAATTGGTGGTGCACGTAAACGTGCCGCATACACAATCATCAATTCTCGTCGTAAACATATCGTAGGCGTGTATTTTCAATCGCATGAAGGTGAAATATTCTATAAATCACTTAAAAAACCTAAAGTTGTAAAACCAAAAGTAGTAAAAGTTGAAGATATCACACCAACCACTGTCCCAACCGAAACAATTGATGAAACAAAAAAAGTTGAAATAAATGTTGAAAAAGAAGTAAAAGTAGAAAAAATGATTGATAATGAAATCAACCATGTTAAACCTATTGAAAAGGAAACTGAAAAACCTAAAAAGACTGAAACTAAAAAATTAGAAGTTGATAAAGATGTTTCTATAACTGAAAATATCGAAAAATAGATTATAAAAAATCTCTTACAAATTAAGTAAGAGATTTTTTATTAACTTTAACTTTTTGTCCAACCATTAGCCGTTTTAGTATATGTTTGTGAAGTATTATCTGCTTGAACAGTTACATAATAAACAGTTACATAATCAGTAGTATATACACGCCAATATAACTTGGTTGTATGAGTAATTGGCTTAGTTTCAATTGTTGTATTTAATAAACCTTTGTTAATATCACCAGTAGTTTCATAAGTTATGAAATCAGAACTTGATGTACTAGAAATATCAATAATAGCACCTATAGTTGATGAATATGCTGGACCAGCGAGTGTGCTACAATGCAACTCTCCTTCAACATTTAATATTGCTGACCCCACATCTGTTGGATATTTTTTGTGTGCATGAACATCAATAGTTTCATTAAGTTCAGTATACACCGCAATATTTTTAGCATTCACAATTGCATCACTGGCCACAGTCAGCTTAGCACCAGGCAATAACTTAATATCTTGCTTTGTGAAGTCATATGTTCCATTTTTAAGTGTAAGATCAAATGCCCAAGTCAATGGAAAATGGAATGTTGAACTATCGACTTTTAGGTTTTGTAGTATTGATATTGAAAGACTCATTGTTAACTTATTTAAAGACATTCCGCCATCGAAAACTACATTAGTCTTTTCATCTGTTGTTTGAACAATAGCAGTAGTTCCTGATAAAGTTTGGAATAGATAGTCCGAAGTTGAACCTATAAATTTAACTTCAAATGTTTGAACTATATTATTTATCAATAAATTACACCAAGCAATAACGCTAGCACCCATATTGACTGTATATTTTGTACTAATGTTTGGTAGTATGTATTGGTTAAATGGTGTAATGTTATTGTTATATGCCGCTAACATATAGTAACCACCACGGAAGTCCTTAATTACAAAAGGCATATATAAACTACCATTTATATTAATATTACCCTTGGTGTTACTATTAGTGTCACTAATAAATCCAGTACATTTTAATGTTGCATTTTTTGCAACTTCGATTCTTGATAAATAAGCCCTTAATTTAAGTTCAGCATATCTACCGCCAGTATGACCTACATACGAGTTGCTAGTAAAACCACTGGTTAATTCACCTGCCACTTCCAATGTTCCACCCGCTTCAACTGTTAATGTGCCACTAAGTTCCACTTTATTTGTAAGTGTACCTTTGTAGGTTGTATATCCAGTTTCAGAGTGAGTAGCATTACTGCTTACACGTGTACCATTAGCATCATATGCTATTAATAGTGTTACACCATTTTTAACTGTTGAGCTACTTATACAACGAGGTTCTACAACTTCTAGAGTAAGAGGAGGAACTACTACCACATCTCCACTAGCTGCTAACCTTAGCGCAGTTTCAACTCTTGAATAATATCTACTTCCAATTTTAGCAACATGAACTTTCTCAGCCCTAGTCCATACTGAACTAGCATATGTACTATCGAACCAACTCGCATTCTTACCAAGAATCCTATTCCCTACATCCACACGAGTAGTGCCCGCTTTCCAATAATAATCGGCAATTATAAAAGTTACATCCGATAATTTACTATTATTGGCAAATGCATACGAGCCAATTTCGATCACTGTGCTAGGTATGGTTACGTTTGATAGGCTAGTACACCACTCCAATGCACTTCCTTCGATTTTAGTAACACCTTCAGGAATAGGCATTGTTGAAAAGTTAGAATGACCAAAAAATGCTCTAGAACCAATCGTTGTTACTGTATTTGGTATAACTGTCCCCTTACATCCTTGTATCAAAGTATTATCAGACTTGCGTATAATAGCATTACAACCATTACGGCTATCGTATGTAGTATTTTGACTATCTACAATTATTGTTTCCAAAATATCACACTCACTAAAAACTGAAGTACCTATCGAACTTACATTTTTAGGAATTGTCATACTTGTAAATGCGTCGCAGTTAAAGAATGCATTATCGCCTATTGTAGTTAAACTTGTACATTTGCTTAAATCAAGGTTTTGTAAAGTCATATATATCTCGCCCGCCTTACCAGCAAATGCTTCATAACCTATTGTTTTTAATTTAGTACAATTAGTTAAATTTACTGTTTTTAATTGGCTACACCATAAGAATGCTCCATAATCTATTGTTTCTAAATTAATACAATCTTTAAAGTCCATACTTGTTAATGCTGTGCCACTAAACGCTGAATAGCTTATTGTTTTCAACCCAGCACAACCATTTAAATTCACAGTAGTTAAACTACTACAACTTTTAAACGCGCTAGAGCCTATAGTTGTCAGTTTTGAACAGTTACTTAAGTTTACTGTTTTTAAATTATAGCAACTTTCAAAAATACTATAACCTAAGGTCGTTAAATTTGAACAGCCACTTAGGTCAATGCTAGTTATAGAAGTACATCTAACAAACGCATTTTCGCCTATAGATTGCAAATTGGTTAAATTCTTTAAATTGATAGTAGTTGCAGGAACAATATAAAACGAGGTATGACCAATCTTTTCCAAACTAGTACATGACGTTAAATCAAGGGTGGTTATTAGAACGCCCGCAAAACACATATCGCCGATTTCTTTTAGTTTTGAACAATTTTTAAAATTAATCGAAGTTGGTTTAACATCATGAAAAGCTGACACACCCATTCGTTCCAGATTTACACAACTAATTAAATCAACTGTGCTAACATTATAACATTGATAGAATGCACCATTACCAACCTCTTCAATAGTACAAGGTAAACTAATACTTCTTAAAGTTGTATTACCTTTAAATACACCGTTATCACGTGAAGAAGGATTATCGATATGAGTAACAACCTTTCCGTTATACATTGCAGGAATTACCAAATTTGTTGGAAGATTACCACTACCCTTTGATACGTAGTATGTATCACCACTAGGAGTAAACCAACTTGATGGAAGGTTAGCAAACCTTGCATGCAATGTTTGATTTGAATCGATTGGGAAAGATGCGATTTGAGTATACTCCGCATCTAAATACCATGTATCAAAATAATAACCATCCAGTTCCGGCTCGGTAGGCAATACTGGGTCGGCTGGTTGAGCTATTGTTGGTTGACCTTTAACAATGGTTTGAATTAAAGTACATGTATTAGATGTGATAGTCAAATTTTCAGCAATACCTTGATACCATGTAATTTTAGATGAAAAATTAGTAGTGTTATCACCTGTTACAACTATGTAAATATACTTTGTTTGGTTTTGAGCAATACGTTGAACTTCATACATATCCTTAGAAGATGTTACGCTAGTTAAAGGAGTATCACTATATGCATAACTTAATGTTACACCCGTAGCATCAATTTGCTTTAGGTTAATAGCCATATCCTCAGCCATAGGATTGTTAAACACATATTCGTAAGCCACGCTACTGGACCTAGTATTTACACTTGGAGTATATTGAACTTGACCACTACCCTTTTGGATAAGTACCTCTCCTTCCTTAAAGTTATAAACA
>JBKSMT010000031.1:0-2506 GCA_046881945.1 Clostridia bacterium | reverse complement strand
ATTGTTTCAGATAAAGACGCTGTTGAAATTGAGGCTAAAAAGGAAGATAGATTTACATTATATATTGTACGTGTATCAGGTAGCGATTTAGGTTCGGTTATAGGTAAAAATGGTAAGATTGCTGAAGCAATCCGCACTGTTGTAAAATCTGCTAATAGTCGCGAACGTATGCGTATTAAATTTGAAGCAAAATAAGGGATATTTATGGAAATTGAAATAGCAAAAATATTGCGTCCACATGGCGTTAAAGGTGCTGTTAAGATATCGGTTAATTTGGCCGATATCCCTTTTTCTATATTCAAAAAGGTATATTTAGGAAAAACTCGCACACCAAGTAAGATTACAAAAGTTATGCCACTTAATGGTTTTTACTCAGTTATGCTTGATACAATTAAATCATGCGACGAGGCAGAGAAATATCGTAATCAATCAATATATATCAATCGTGAAGAATATGATATCTTTGACGATATTATGTTGGACGAAGATTATATCGGCTTGGAAGTAATATCAGCCGATGGTAAAGAGGTTGGCATAGTTGTAGATATTGAAAATTATGGTAGTGCCGATGTTTTGTCAATCAATTGCAACGGTACTACATATATGGTGCCTTTTGTTGACGATGTACTATATTTTGATAAGGATAAAGGTAAATTAATAATTAATTATGATAGATTTTTGGAGATACGTGTATGATAATAGATGTGTTAACATTGTTTCCAGAGATGTTTGAAAGTCTTAATCATAGTATAATCAAACGTGCGCAAGATGAAGGCTTGATTAGTATAAATGTAACTAATATTCGCGATTTTGCAAGTGCCCCACATTTTAAATGTGATGATGAACCTTATGGCGGTGGCGCTGGTATGGTAATGCTATGCGACCCTTTGTTTAAGGCTATCGAAAGCGTAATTAAACCAGGCTCAATGGTGTATTATATGTCACCTCGTGGCAAAGTGTTTAAGCAGTCAATGGCAAAGGATATGTCAAAATTAAGTCATATAGTACTATTGTGTGGGCATTACGAGGGTATTGACCAACGTGTGATTGATTATTTTAATATTCAGGAACTATCAATCGGTGATTACGTGCTTACTGGTGGCGAACTTCCTGCAATGGTGGTGATTGATACCGTTACAAGGTTAATACCTAATGTAATCACAAGCGAAAGTTTGGATAGCGAAAGTTTTAGTAATAACTTACTAGAATATGACCAATATACTCGTCCTGCTGAATATAGGGGGCTGAAAGTACCTGATATATTGCTTTCAGGACATCATGCAAATATCGAAAAATGGCGACAACAAAACTCACTTAGTAATACACGTAAAAATCGTCCTGATTTACTTGATAAATAATAGAATATACATTTTTGTATATTCTTTTTTATTGCCTACTTGACGAAATGATTAATTTAATGTATAATAAATTAGTAAAGGGGATTTTATGCAAAAAAGAATAAATAGATTATATAGTTCAAGTGCTAAAAAAGCGTTAGAGTTTGAAAAAGGTGTTGAATTAGAGGGTATTGAATATCTAAGGAAGGTAAATGCAGAGGTAAATACTTTTATCAAACAAAATAATATAAAAGCAAAAGATTATGTAAAGGTTCAAAAACAACAAGTAAAAAAGGATAAGAATAATGGATAAAATTAAAGTTGCGCTAGATGCTAGTGTGGTTATCGACTTATTTACACTAGTTCATCCGAGAAATGACAAAGATGGTAAGGTTATGAAGGCGTTGGAGCATGGAACGCTATTTGCTAGTGATTGGGAACATATTGACTATGCACATAAGCCTGATTTATTAAAAGATGATAGGTTTAGTTTTTATAAAAATAATAAATACTATAACTTAGAAAACACATATCAATTATTACAATTAATATTGCAAGGTAAGGTTGAAGTTTGTGTCACACCAACAACTTTTCAAGCTTTAACTGGACTTAATAGTGTGGAGCTTGATTTTTTAGAAAATCATATAACACCATTAGTTATAACTAATAAAGATTTTGGAAAAACATATGGTACGATTATCGATTTAGTATTTGCTTACAAAAAAGCGTATAATCAACTTATTCCTAGAAGTAGATTTAATTCATTTACTACTCATAAAGCGTATGTAGTGGCTGAAGCATCGATGGCAGGATTACCATTAATTACTGATGATAGGTCATTAATTCATTGTTCAATGAAAAATGAATATGAAATGTCAAAGCTTATTAAGCAGGTTAATCATGATTTTACTGAAACTGAATTGCCTATTAAAACAGTGGCAGGTAATTTGATGTCAACTACAACACTTAGTGTTGCAATGCTACTTAAAAATTTGCAGGATGAAAAAATGTATTTATATCCAGATATTGAAAGTTTGCGAATTGAAGACAACGAAATAACTTTATAATAATCTTTTAATTGAATAAATAACATTTAAAAGGCGCTTTAAATAAGAGCCTTTTTGTTATTGACAAAATGGCTGAGATGTGATAAAATGCACATAAGGAGA
>JBKSMT010000030.1:0-6575 GCA_046881945.1 Clostridia bacterium | reverse complement strand
TATTTTTCATTTGACTTTTAATATCTTCATAGCAATCAATAACATCTTTCTCAATATCATTGATAACATCATTTAAACTTTTGTAATGCAAATAAAATGTAGCCCTATAAACTCCAGCCACCTTTACAAGATTAGTAATATTAATTCGAGACAAATCCTTATTATTTAACAAATCTAATAATGCAAGTTTAATTTTAGTGGTAGTTTGTTTAGTATTGCTATACAAACGTTTGCCATCACTTTTTGTTTTGTTTTTTAAATTCAATAGTCTACTTAAAAATGATTTCTTTTCACTCTTTTCCATAGTTTTATTATACCACATTTCTAGTTTAAAGTAAATAACTAATCAAAACTTTAATTAAAAAAACCTGCACGTAAAAGTGCAAGCTTTATAATTCTTTACCTGTAATATAATGTGAAGCATATATACTTTCGGTTGTATAACCATTAATATGTCCGCTAGTTTCGTATTTACTATATTTTTCAAAATCACTAGCCGAACGCAAATAATCCTTTTGATGTGCACACAAATATAGTTTGATACTATTAATCACATCACCATTAGTAAACTTTTCACCATCAAACTGATAAGGAATTGCTAAGTCCTTGTACTTATTTGCACCAAAACTTCCAGCACCTATTTGATAAACATCTTCGTTATCAGCACCCATTTCAGCGGTATATAGTTTTTTATATTCATTTGATGCTAAAGCATTAGGAGTTTCGGCAACTATTGTTTTACCATCTTCGTCATACACTGGCTCATTGCTGCCAATATTATACCAAACCTCTTCCTTGTAAACATTTCCATTTCGAGTATAATTAATTTCCAATTTAGCAAGAACATATGCCGAAACATTACTTGTATTTACCGCACGCCCTACTATTACTATCGAATCACCCGGCACAAACACCTTACCATCAATGCTTGCAATAGTTCCATTATTAATGCTTCCATATAAATTATTAACCGCAGTATATGCACCATTATCACCAACCGAATATTGATATTGAATAGAAATATGTGCAGTTGTTGCATCACCTGATACATCTGCACTATCACTCATATATGCATAGCATATTCCCAACGAGAGTATTGCAACTAGCAAAAAACAAATAACATCAATAAATAATATTTTCGATGCATTGCTTTCTTTATATTGATTTTTGAATAAATCTATTCTCATTTAACCCCTTGTAATAGATGTTTTTTCAATAGCAAACTTAAGTTGCACAATATTCCGTTTAATATATTTTAGTACATTACTTTAACCATAGTCAAGCAAAATAATTATTTTTTTTAAATTTGTTTAATTTTATTTTAATCAAATAAATATATAATATTTATTATTAAGTAAAAATTCTATCATTATATATCACTGATTGATGATTAGGATACATTTGTTTGGCTTTTAAGTGATATTCTAGCGCTTTGTCATAATCCCCTTTATTATAGCATAGTACCACTAATAGTAATAACGGGATTAAATAATAATATTCTTCTCTTATAAACAGCCCTTGCAAAGTAGGTTTTGTTATATTTAAGGCGCTTTGATAAAAATATATTGCCGTTTCGTTTTTGCCTTGAATTTGATACAATCGTGCAAGCTCGCACGCAATTTCGGCATTAGGCATAATATTCAACCCCTCATACAGCCATTTTTTCGCACTTTCAACCCCTCCTAACTTTTCATAGCATTTGGATATTATTAATATCGCATCAATAGTGTTTGGCAAAAATCTATTAGGCATTTTAAAAAATTTATTAAGTTCTGTTTTACATTTTTTGTAATACCCCCAATAAAATAATTCCCGTGCGTAATAATACTGTTCCCTTGCATTAAATTTTACACCACGCCTTAATGCCTTACGGAACAAATTTAAGTTACGTTTAGTGTAGCATGTTGCAATTTTGCGGTGTTCAATAGTTATATCCAAATGTTCAATCTTTCCAAACGGAACTATTGCCTCATGCACAAAGCCGTTCCAGTACGCGCGTTTATCCCGCTTTAATATTCGCTCACGTTCAAAAATAAAATTCGGTTTGCCAAATTCATCAAAACTTGTAGCATAATTCAACATATACGTATCCGCCACCATATTGAGTTTTAACTGATTAATCTTTTCAATCTCGCCAGGCTCAATCACATCATCAGCATCAATCCACATAATATAATCGCCCGTTGCCTTGCTAAAGGAATAATTACGTGCCTTACTAAAATCATCACACCATTCGTAGTCTACAACTTTATCGGTATATTTACTTGCAATTTCCCTAGTTTTGTCAGTACTGCCAGTGTCCACAATAACAATCTCATCAGCAAATTGTCGCACGCAATCTAGACATCTACCTAGCACGTTTTCTTCATTTTTAACAATCATACATACACTTATTTTCATACACCATAGTATGAAAGTTATATACTTTTTGCCAAACAAAAAAGACAGACCTAAATCTGCCTTTTGTTAATTATAATAGTTGTCCATGTTCAGTATCGTGTTTTTTGACACTTTCAATCGCTTGTCTAATTTCTTCTTCAGTTATTTCAGGCTTAATTACAGTAGTTTTTCCTTTTGCATCTAATTCACTAAGTTTTTGTGTTGCTTTACGTATATACTCTTCTGCATGTTCACTATCTTTTTTGTCAATTCCAATTTGTTCTGGTGTTAAAGCACCAACTCTATGTTCGCCATTAAATGAAATTCCATACTTTTGCTTTGCTTCCTCAACACGTTGCCAAAACTCTAACTCATATCTATCTTGTGCCGACAAACTTTTATCTTCAACTTGTGCATTTGCGTCAATTTGTTGCTTAATCAAACGTTTAGTTCCTTTAATTTCATAATCTTGTAAAGTTTGAGATAATTCACGTTTACTTAAATCTGTTAAAATTTGATTACCTAATGTTTTTAGTTTGCTATTTGCTTTAAATAATGTTAGATTTTTGCCCAAAGCAAATGCAACTGCAACATTATTTTTGTCTTGCTCATACATTTGAAGCAAGGTTTTACGAAGTTTTCTAAATTCTCTACTAGAGGCATGAGCATGGATCTCTAACAAATATTTATGTACTTTTGTTAATCCGCCCATCATTTCATAAAATCTTTCAAGTGCTAGTGGGTTGTTTGTATTTTTATAGTTATTATAGTACAATTCTATTATACTGCTACAATAATTCGTATATTCACTTCTTCGCAATTCATCATATAGTTCATCCTCTTCTTCTGTATTATCCCATGATTTTCTTAAATCATAGTATGCACACATTTGTGTCCATCTATCATTTTTAAAAAAGTCCTTATGTGCTATTGCAAGCTGTTCATTTGCACCGCTATTGCCTAAATTTTCAACATTATTATCAATAACCGCATTATCGTCATTATCCTTTGCAAGCAAGTACCAACTTTGCATTGCATTTATTTGACCAAGTTCAGCCAACTTTGTTAAATCTCTAAAAATAAGCGTATCTTCACCGCTAACAATCTTTTTAGACCATAAGGTTACAAAGTCATTATCCAATTCATTAAAGTCATATTCTAACATATTTGTTCTCCTATGCGTAATATATCATGAAATGCCAATCTTGTCAATATTAAATATCAAAAAAGACGACTATAAAAATCGCCTTTTTATCATATATAATTTATTACTTACTTGCCTCAGCAATTGCAACACTTACAGCAACTGTTGCACCAACCATTGGGTTGTTACCCATACCGATTAAGCCCATCATTTCAACGTGCGCTGGCACTGATGAAGAACCTGCAAATTGCGCGTCACTGTGCATACGACCCATTGTGTCGGTCATACCATATGAAGCTGGACCTGCTGCCATATTGTCTGGGTGAAGTGTACGGCCTGTACCGCCACCACTAGCAACTGAAAAATATTTTTTACCTTGTTCTAAACGTTCCTTTTTGTATGTTCCCGCTACTGGGTGTTGGAAACGTGTAGGGTTAGTTGAGTTACCTGTAATTGACACATCAACATTTTCAAGATGCATAATAGCCACACCTTCACGCACATCATTACTACCATAACAACGAACCTTAGCGCGCGGTCCATTTGAATACGCAATTTCTTTAACAATATTTAATTTACCAGTATAGTAATCAAAATCAGTTTGCACATAAGTAAATCCATTAATACGTGAAATAATTTGCGCAGCGTCTTTACCTAAACCGTTAAGTATAACGCGAAGAGGTTTGTTACGTACCTTGTTAGCAGAGTTAGCAATACCAATAGCACCTTCAGCAGCGGCAAATGATTCGTGACCAGCCACAAATGCAAAACATTCAGTTTCGTCACTTAGTAGCATTGCACCAAGATTACCATGACCAAGTCCTACCTTACGGTCATCAGCAACTGAACCAGGTATACAAAAACTTTGCAATCCCTCGCCTAAACATTTAGCGATTTCGCTAGCAGTATTTATACCACGCTTAATAGCAATAGCGCCACCTACAATATACGCCCAACAAGCATTTTCAAAACAAATAGGTTGAATACCCTTTACGATATTATACACATCTACGCCTTTGTTTTCGCAAATTTGACGTGCTTCTTCCAAAGACTTAATACCGTTATCGCTTAATACCTTATTAATTTGATTAATACGTCTATCATAACTTTCAAACAACATATCTACCTCCTACTCTTCACGTGGGTCAATATACTTGACAGCCTCATCAAAACGGCCATATTTACCGCTTGCTTTTTTAATTGCTTCCATAGGTTCAATACCCTTTTTGATATTTTCCATCATCTTACCAAGGTTAACAAACTCATAACCAATAACTTCATTATTTTGGTCAAGACCAAGACGTGTAATATATCCTTCACTAAGTTCTAGATATCTACAACCTTTAATTTTGGTACTATAACAAGTACCTACTTGACTACGTTTACCTTTGCCAAGGTCTTCAAGTCCTGCACCAATTGGAAGACCACCTTCACTAAATGCTGATTGAGTACGTCCATACACAATTTGCAAGAACAACTCGCGCATTGCGGTGTTGATAGCATCACATACAAGGTCAGTATTAAGTGCTTCAAGTATTGTTTTGCCTACCAAAATTTCACTTGCCATCGCAGCAGAGTGCGTCATGCCTGAACAACCTAAAGTTTCAACCAATGCCTCCTCAATAATACCATCTTTTACATTTAGTGTTAGTTTGCAAGCACCTTGTTGTGGGGCACACCAACCAATGCCGTGTGTTAAACCTGAAATATCCTTAATTTCAGTAGCCTTTACCCATTTTGCTTCTTCTGGTATTGGCGCTGGGCCGTGATTTGCACCCTTATGCACACAGCACATTTCATTAATTTCATTACTATATTCCATAATTTACCTCCGCCTATCAGTATACTACTTTATAGGTGTTTTGGTCAAATATTTTTAATAATTTTGTAATTTATTTTTATATATCGACACAAATTTATACTAAAATTTAAAAAAAATAATAGACATTAGTCTATTGATAATGTATAATATATTACATATTATAAATATAGAGGTATTTAATGCTACAATTAAAACAAATTACAAAAGAATATCATATAGGCAAAAAAGATAGTAAAAATTACCAAATTGTTAAAGCTTTAAATGGCGTTGAATTATCTTTTAGACAAAGTGAATTTGTATCAATACTAGGTCCTAGCGGTTGCGGTAAAACCACTATGCTTAATATTATAGGTGGATTAGATAAATACACTAATGGTGACCTTGTTATTAAAGGCAAAAGCACTAAGGAATTTAAGGATAAGGATTGGGATAATTATCGTAACCACTCGGTTGGTTTTGTATTCCAAAGTTATAACCTAATCCATCACCAAACAATATTACATAATGTGGAACTTGCACTAACCCTTTCAGGCGTTAAGCGTAAGGAACGTACTGCACGAGCCCTTGAAGCATTGGAAAAAGTAGGACTTAAGGACCGCGCTAACGCTAAACCAAATCAATTATCTGGCGGTCAAATGCAAAGGGTTGCGATTGCGCGCGCTATTGTAAATGACCCTGATATTATATTAGCCGACGAGCCAACAGGCGCTTTGGATAGTAAAACAAGTGTTCAAATTATGGAAATTCTTAAGGAATTGTCTAAAACACGACTTGTTATTATGGTTACACACAACCCAGAACTTGCTGAACAATATAGTAACCGTATTGTTAAGTTAAAAGACGGTGAATTGGTTGACGATACAAATCCTTACGACCTTGAAAATGAAAAAACAAAAGCTAAGCGAGGTAGAAAAAAGACTACTAAGCCTACCGAAGAAACGAATACTGAAGTGGTTAAAAAGCCTAAAAAACGAATGTCATTTTGGACGGCATTAAGCTTAAGTTTTAAAAACCTTCTTACCAAAAAAGCGCGAACAATCCTAGTATCATTTGCAGGAAGCATAGGTATTATAGGTATCGCATTAATACTTGCAGTTTCAAGCGGATTTAATGGATATATTAACAAACTTCAAGAAGACACTTTGTCCAGTTACCCTATCGTTATTGAAGAACAATCAGTTAATTATATGAATATTATGACTTCAATGTTTAGTGGCTCAAACGAATCAC
>JBKSMT010000029.1:0-3546 GCA_046881945.1 Clostridia bacterium | reverse complement strand
ATATTTTTTAATAAAATATGGAACCAAACTAATAGGAAGTAATGTTTTAAGATATGTTGATAAATTTTTCTTAGCATATTCTTTAAATTCCCTAATGAACTTATCTTCTAACATCTCAATACTCAATTTAGGTTTAAAATCAATAATCAATTTTGCATTAGATAAATCAAAACGATTAATTTTGCTTGAGAGTGTTAAAATAATAGGACCGCTTTCTCCATTATTTGTAAATAACATTTCGCCAAACTCTTGTGCAATAGTTTTGTTATCAATAACAACGCTTGCTTCAACAAATTTAAGCGACAGCCCCTCAATTTCCTTTACGTTATCATTAACAATAATTGGTACTAATGCTGGCTTGATATCGATTATATTATGACCAAACTTTTGGGCAAAATTATATCCATCACCACTACTTCCAGTAGCCGAATAGGATTTACCTCCAGTAGCGATAAGGACACTAGATGAATAGTATGTTAGTTTGTTGGTACACAATATATTGAATACGTCGTCCTTCAATGTAATGCTTTTAACCTGAGTATTAAGTTCTATTTTAGCACCCGAATTTTTAAGCATACTTCCTAGTGCATTAATTATATCACTTGATTTGTCGCTAGTAGGGAAAACTCTATTGCCGTGCTCGGTTTTAAGATTAACATACGGTTCAAACATTTCAATAGTTTCTGTAGATGAAAAACGTCTAATGGCTCCGTTCATAAATTTTGAGCCACGGATTGTATTATTGAGATGTGTTTGAATATCGCTATTATTAGTTAGGTTACACCTACCCTTACCTGTGATATAAATTTTTTTGCCAATTTTTTCATTTTTTTCAAGTAGCAAAACAGAAGCACCACGTTTTGCTGCCTCAATCCCCGCAATACAACCAGATGCTCCTGCTCCAATTATAATTAAATCATAAATTATCATTTGCGTAAACTCTTTAAATAAGCAATTTCTTTTGTTGTTAAAGTTTTGTATTCGCCACGAGCAAGTCCGCCAAGCTTTATTTCACCAATGCTTACTCGCTTTAAAAATGCAACAGTCTTGCCTACCACCTCAAACATTTTTTTTACTTGATGATTTTTACCCTCGCTGATAGTAATTTCAACACGTGTAAATTTTTCATCTTTATCTAAAATTTGAGCACTACAAGGCTGAGTAACATATCCGCCTATATCTACTCCTTTAGTTAGAGTTTTAATATCTTGATTAGTAATTTCACCTTCTACTGATGCAATATATGTCTTTTTAACTGCGTTTTTAGGATGAGTTAAAATATTAGTAATATCCCCATCATTAGTTAAAATTAACAATCCTTCAGTATCATAGTCAAGACGACCTATAGGATACACACGTTCTTGTACTTTACGCATAAGTTCGACTACTGTTTTACGGCCTTTTTCGTCACTAGCAGTAGTAACATAGCCCTTAGGCTTATGTAACTTGTAATATACGCGACGTACAGTTGGACGTACTACCCTATTTTCAAACAACACTACATCAGTAGGCTTAATATCCAAGCCAAGTTCACGCACAACTTTATTGTTAACTTTTACTTTACCTTGAGTTATTAACTCATCACATTTTCTACGAGATGCGACACCGCAATCTGCCAAATACTTATTAATTCTCATTTATTTTTCCCATTGTAATTTTATTGAATTGAATATATCTTGATTTTCAAGTACATCAATCTTATTTATTGTATACAATTTTAATGTTTTTTGCAAGTGTTTATCATAAAATACTGAAATTTCTCCTACAACTTCATCTTCTTCAATGTTTTTGGATAGTTCATACAACGAATAAACTACCTTGATTTTGTCATTTTCACTTTTAAGTACTGGCAACCTATATGTTTCATCTGTATATAAATTTAATTGACCTCTAACATTGTCTATATAATATTCGTTATAAATTGGCTGATTTGCTATGGTTATAGGACTAAAATCGTATTCGCTATATGCCCTATTTAATAATGCCACACTATCTTCAAACATAGGGCCACAATTTAACACTACACACACTAACACAATATCATTTCGCTTAATTGCACTTACCAAACATCTACCAGCACGTGAAGTAAACCCTGTTTTAACCCCTATACATCCATCAAGGCTATTGAGCAAACGATTTTTGTTAGTTAAGTATCTAGCATCACTTATGTTAGTGGCTGGTATAACATGATGTTTAGTTGATACAATTTCGGCAAATACTGGATTATTTAATGCATATGAAGTAACCAGCGCCAAATCATATGCGGTAGTATAATGTTGCTCATCATCTAAGCCATGAGGGTTAGCAAAATGCGTATTTTTAGTACCAACACTAACACATAGTTCGTTCATCATATCTACAAACTTTTCCTCAGTTCCGCCTATATGATAAGCTAAAGCCACTGCACTGTCGTTACCAGAACGTAGCATTAATCCATATAATAAATCTCTTACGCTTAATCTTTCGTCTTTACGTAAATATATAGACGTGCCTTCAATACCTATACTTTTATTATTTACAGTAATAACTTCATCTAAATTATCACAATTTTGTATTACTGTAATAGCGGTTACAATTTTAGTTGTTGAGGCATTAGCACGCATTGTATCCATGTCTTTTTCATACAACACTTTTTGTGAGCTTTGCTCCATAACACACATACCTTTAGCCGACGTAAAACTGCTTGCCTGAACATCTTTAACATTAACAGTACTAAATCCTACACCAGTAAACATTATACCTACTAAAAATATTAACAACAATGCTTTTAATTTGGTTTTCATGATTATTTCTCCTTACTTTCTGCCATTTTCTTCAATACTTCAGTAGCATTTTTTAATAGCGTTAAATATGCTGACGATTTATCAGCATGCACCATTTTAAATTTATTATCCTTAAGCACAAAAAAACCAATCGGTGAAACTGAATATCCTCCACCAGTACCTCCTGCCATAGGATATTCGCTTTGATTACGCTTTGAATTTAAATCCGAATACTCACCACCACCTGAAATAAAGCCGACCGAAACTTTAGAAATAGGTATTAGTACACTATTATCAGGTAAGGTAACTGGTTCGCCTACCACACAATTAACATCAACCATATTTCTTATATTTTCCAGAGACGAATCAATCAACCCCTTTATTTTGTTCGTCTTGCGAATTTCCTGCTTCATATTTTACTCCTTTTAAACTCCATAAAGTATTAACTAACGAATATAACACATCAATTAATGATATTGCCATATTTCTTTTAATTTTCACATTCAAGCAATCCTGATTATATTTTGCTTCATTTGATATAAAAATATGTGCCGATTTTTTGTTATGCAAAATTTTAGCATACAAACTTTTAACCACAATATCAGTAGCACCACATCCTATTGCTGTAACCATAGCATTATTGTAATATCCTATATCGCTAGTAAAATCGAGGTTCCGTAAAATCATCCTAAAATACAACTGCCTGATAAATTGAATTACAAATGCCACATTAAAATTTTTAGAAGTTAGTTTTTCACGCCTTGTTTTATTATTTTTAGTAATA
>JBKSMT010000028.1:0-6265 GCA_046881945.1 Clostridia bacterium | reverse complement strand
AAAAATAGTATTGTTAAAAAAATAAGGACTGTACGTCCTTATTTTTTGATTAGAATAAATTTTCAGTTTCTTGTGGCAATTCATTTATTTGTTTTGATAAAAAATTAATAATATATTTTAAGTCCTGATTGGTAAAACTTGGATTTGTAAATGCAGCAGCTGCTTTGTGGCCACCGCCTCCGAAGTGTTGTGCTAGCGCGCTTACATCAATATCTCCACGACTTCTAAAACTTACATGAGTTTGATTATTTCTTGGTGTAATCAACAATGCGCTTTTAGCATGTTTCATACAAAAGGCTTGATTAATTATAGGATTTAAATCTTCCTGAGTACCACCGGCTTGAGCTAATTGTTCGGGGGTTATTTGCATTACCATAATAGTATTATTGTTATAAAATCTAGCACTATTCATGGCAGTAGATAATAGTTTAAATTGAACCATACTATTGCCACCCATAAAGAATTTGATAATTTTGTAATAATTAATTCCTTTGTCAATCAAATCAATAATGGCTAGATAAGTATCATTAGTTACAGTGTTTGTTGATAGATTATTAGTATCTGTAACAATGCCTGCAAATAATTTACCAGCGGTCGACTTCGATATTTCAAAATTGGATTCCTTAAGCATGTGATATATATTTTCACAGTTTGATGAACGTAAATTGATTACATTAAGTTGAGCAAATCCTTTATTGGTTGCGTGGTGGTCAATACAAATTGTATTGCGCGAATTATTAAAAACTTCAACATATTTGCCAAGACGACCAATGTCGCCAGTATCAACACAAATACAAGCGTCATAGTTTGATAGCGGCATTGGATTAAATGTAATATCTTTAGCAAAAGGTTCAAATTCCTCGGCTATTGTATCACACTCGGCAAAGCAATGTATTGTGCAATTAAACTTGCGTGAAATATAATCATTAACCGCACTAAGCGAGCCAAAGCAATCTCCATCAGGATTAATGTGACCTACTACTGCAACGTTATTAGAATTGGCAAGTATTTTATCAATTTGTTTGTTCATAATTACTCCGATTATATATTTGATTAAAAGGTAAGCGTTATTTTACTTATACCAAAACGCTAACTTAAATCATATAAATACATAGTTTTATTATAACACAATTTTATAAATTGTCAACTTAAATAATCCACAAAAAGTTATCCACAAATGTGGATAACTGTGTGGATAACTTTTATTACATGTCTATAAAATAGATAGGAAACAGGGTGTGTCAAAATGTTGATAAGTTGTGGATAACTTTTTTCTAATGTGGATTAATATAATAATGTGTCATTTAAATACGTACAAACTGTAAGTTTTGGAATAATCAATAATATAATATGCATAGTTATATATTATGAAATTTAAAAAACTAATTACACTTGTTATTCATAAGAAATATATTGTATTGACAATAGTTGGATTGATTGTTATAGGGGGCTTAGCGATTATACCTACAATCAAAACCAGTGTTAGACCAAGGGCTGAATTTACAATAGTAATTGATGCGGGGCATGGTGGACGAGATGGCGGAAGTATTGGTATTAATGGAAGTATTGAAAAGGATTTAAACTTGCAATATGCAAAAGAATTAAAAAAGATATTATCAAAGGCTGGCGTTAATGTTATAATGACGCGTGAAAGTGATGACGGATTGTATGATGAAGATGCTGAAAACAAAAAACTTAGTGATATGCGAAAACGTCGAGAGATTATAAATAATGCAATGCCAGATTTGGTGGTCAGTATACATATGAATAGTTTTCCGCTTGATAGTTGTAAAGGAGCTAAAACTTTTTACAAGATAGGGAGTGAAGTTAGTTTTAATGCAGCTAAAACTATTCAAAATAGTTTAAGTTATTATGTAAACAATGCATCAAAAACTGTGAGTGCAGGTGATTATTATATATTAAATTGTACCAATTATACATCGGTATTAATTGAGTGTGGTTTTTTATCTTCACCTGAGGAAGAAGTGTTGCTAAATACAAGTACTTATCGCGAAGATTTTGTATATAGTATATATCGAGGTATAATGATATATTTAGGGATGTAAAAAAAAGGAACTTATTTAAAAGTTCCTTTTTTAATAATCTTAACTATTAAATATTAGGTTGAATTCTTCAAGCGAGATTAATACTTGACGAGGCTTGCTACCATCGGCAGGTGATATAAATCCATTTTGTTCCATTTGGTCAATAATACGTGCAGCACGTGCATAGCCAACACCAAACCTACGCTGAACAAGTGTTATTGATGCTTGATTGGCTTGTATAAAGAAGCGTAAAGCGTCTTTTAAGACAGGATCAAAACTTATATTTTCGCCTGATGAAGTCTGAACGGTTGTTTCAGAGGATTGATTTATATCTTTTTGAGCATCTTCGTCAAAGTCAGGATTGTTATTTTCTTTAATAAATTTAACAACGCTAGCAACTTCGCGACTTGAGATGTATGCACCTTGTACACGTCGAGGTTCAGGTAAATCGCTTGGCTTAAACAACATATCACCTTTACCAAGCAATTTCTCGGCTCCACCCATATCAAGTACTGTTTTGCTATCAGCAAAATTAGTAAGCGCAAATGCGATACGGCTAGGCAAGTTTGCTTTAATTGTTCCTGTAATTACATCTACCGATGGTCGTTGAGTTGCAATTACTAAGTGAATACCTGCCGCACGAGATTTTTGTGCGAGTTTCATAATACGTTCTTCCATCTCGCGTTTAGCTTCAATCATAAGGTCGCCCAACTCGTCAATTACAATAACAATGTAAGGCAGTTTTTCAACTTCACCATTTTTAACAATATCAAGATTGTTATATTCCTTAATATTTACAACTTGATTACGTTGTAGTAATCCATATCTTGCTTCCATTTCTTTAATTGCCCAGTTTAGTGCGTTTATGGTTTGGTCTTTAGTTGTAATAATTTCAGGAGTTAATAAATGTGGTAGTCGTGCATATGTTGAAAATTCAACAGTTTTAGGGTCAATCAATATCAAGCGCAAGTCTTCAGGGCTAGATTTGTAAATCATGCTTATAAGCATTGTGTTTAAGCACACCGATTTACCACTACCGGTAGAACCAGCCACTAACAAGTGAGGCATTTTGTCAAGATTACAAAATTGTACGCTACCATTAATATCTTTACCTAACACAAATGACATTGGATTGATACGTTGTTGGTAGTCAGGGCTTTCAATCATTTCGCGCAAACTTACACCCATTACTGTTCGGTTAGGTACTTCAATACCAACTGCATTTTTACCAGGGATTGGAGCTTCGATACGTATACTTCCATTTGAGGCTAATGCCATAGCAATATCGTCGGCGTGAAATTGAACTTTTTTAACGCTAACACCTTGAGGCATACCGATTTCGTAGCGTGTTACTGCAGGCCCAACCTGGACTGCTTTTACTTTTGCGTTAATTTTAAAATCTTCTAGTACACGTTCAAGTTTTTCAATATTTTCATTACATTCTTCGTCAGTTACAACTTCTACATTTTCAAGATGTTCTAACAAACTAACAGGTGGTTTAATGTATTCAGCATGATGTTTTTTAGGTCTTCCTAAAGGATTTTCCTCTTTCTTTTCTTCTACTAGTTCATGAGTGTAAACATTTTGAGGTGTGGTAAAAGTAGAACTTCTAACAACTTCACTGGTGTTGCTTGATGGCAGTTTTATTTCGGTTGTTTCACTATGAGGCTCTTGATAAACGTTAGTTTTAATAGCTTGTTCGGTAATTTCGTTTATGCTATCAATATTTTCAGTGATATCGTCAAAGTTTTCATCAATATCATCAAAATCTTCTTCAATAGTGCTGTTTAATTGTTCGTCAATATTATCATCAATGGTTTCATTGATATTATCATCAAGTGCTTCAAATATATCTACAGATTTATTTTCGTTAAATATTTGTTTAATGTTATTATTCCAGTCGGATTGCTCTTGTTCAATCTTAAATGGTGTGATTGGCTTAATGTTTTCATAAGCATTACTTATGTTTTGAGCAGAGTGCGGTGACAAATTTTCAAATGGTGCTCTATTATCAAATAATGGATTATTAATAGGAGTTTTATTTTCATTATTAATAGGCTGAATTTTGTTATCTTGGTTTAAATCCTTACCCTCAATAATTTTAGCATCTTTATAAAAATCGTCAGTATCGGTAATAAATATATCACTGTTAAGTGAAATTTTGCTTTCAATATCATTTTTAGGCGCTGATTGTTGATCAAACAAAGGTTTGCGTTCAATAGTTTCAGGCTTGATTGAATTATAATCAGGCATTATGATATCAGGCGGTGTTAAAATATAGTCGCGTTTACTTTTATATTTTTTAGGTGTGTCGGGGATATCCTCAAGGCGCATGCTGGAACTAATAATAGTTGAACTACCCGCTTCCATACCTAATTTTTGTTTAGCAATTTGCTTTTTGATATTTTCTTGCTTATGCTTTAATGTTATTTCAACATCATCTTCGGTACTTTCGCCATTAATCATACTGCCAAAATCAAATTTACTTTTAACAGGCTGATCATTATCTTGTTTAGGTGTTTGGTGTCGGGAATCGACAATTAAACCTATAAATACCGTTAGTAATATTATCGAAAAGATATACGCGCCAACTATTGTTAAATACTTTTTCATCCAGTAAGTAAATATACTCATAACTAGTCCAGCGCCACTAGTTTTTAGTGCGTAAGTGTCGGATAGGTATTGTGAATATTTGTCTATATCAAGACGTGTTGTTAAAATTAGGTGAGCAATCATTAATACAAAAAATAATGCAAAACTCAAGTATATAACATATTTTTTGTTTACTTCGTATTTAGTTTTGCCAAGTGATACGGATAATAAAAATATACTTACTAGGCATATAGGATAAGCTGAAATACCAAACATCCCAAGCAAAAAGTTTTTAGCAAAATTGCTTGGTATACACAAACTAACAAAACATGCGACACTAATTATAAGGATGATAACTGAGATGTATTTGGAAGCTTTTATAATCGGCACTTGCTTGGTTTTAATTTTTTGTGGCTTAACTTTTTTTTCTTTTTTTTGTTTAGATGTGTTTAAAGTTGACTTATATATTGACACGACAATTCCCCTTTCTAAACATTATACATTGTTTTTGTCAATTTTCAAAACATTTTAATTAAATCTTCAACTAAAATTCAATATTAATATATTCTTATATTAATTATTTACAATTATTTGGAAATTTTAATATACTCTAATAGTGAAAAATGTATTAATTTATATTAATTTGTTGTAGACGAAAATCATCAAAGCTTAAAGCATTTTTTAGTTTTATATTTTTACATTTCCTAATGTTTGACTAACGGTGGTAGGTGTAAAACCATTATTTTCGGCATATGCCAAGATGTAACTTAGTGCCTCTAAAGTGTTTTTTGTAGGGTGCATAAGTATTAAATCACCATTAGATAAATTTTTGGTAGCACGCTTGATTATGATATCTGTATCTTTATCGCGCCAGTCAATAGTATCGTGTGTCCACATAATAGTTTTGTATCCTAATGATGATGCAATTTCAATAGTGGTATCGTTATACGAGCCAGATGGTGGGGCAAATAAGTCCATTTCAATGCCTAAATTTGCACTTACAAGTAAATGTGTTTTATGTATCTCGTCATAATTTTGTTGATATGATATTTTATTGTGGTCTTTATGATGATATCCGTGATTACCGATTTCGTGACCGCGATTATATATTTCCTTGGCGAGTTCAACATTTTTGCTAAACCAACTTCCGCCTAGGAAAAAGGTGGTTTTAACATTATATAAGTCAAAAACATCAAGCATATCCTCAATATATTCTGTTCCCCAGTATACATTTATCATAAAACTTATTTTGTTTTCGTTGGTGTCGCCATTATAAATAACATTTGGACTAGTACTTGTTTTAACTTGAGTGGTAAAAGGAACTGCAATTACAATTAAAGATATTAAAATTATTGCTATTAAACTATTAGTGACTAATTGAATTTTTTTCATATCAAATTATATGCTAGTACAATCTAATTAAGACTTATAAGTATCAAATCAATAAAAAATTAATAAAAAAACTTAGCCGAAGCTAAGTAATATGGTGCGTCGTAAGAGGGCGACGCGTAAAGAAAACAATTGATAATTGTTTTTAGCCAAAGCCGGGGAGAAATCTAAGATTTCGGTCTGGCCGACAGGACGACCCCTTGTGGGTCGAATCTCTTACATGATATAAGACTAAATCA
>JBKSMT010000027.1:0-3597 GCA_046881945.1 Clostridia bacterium | reverse complement strand
ATTAAAGTGTTATATATAGATATGGATAACATGTTTAATTCAATGTCTGACAGCATTAATTTTAGCGAAACTTTAAATAATGAGAATATTACACCCAATAGCCAAATAACTATTACTAATAGTCAGTTTATTCCAGAATTTAATAATGATAATAAAATGTTATATATCACATTAGATGGAACCATTGATTGTTTTTGCAATTTAAATGAAAATCTAAATGTTTTTTCCGATAGTACAAATAACTTAATTTGCAAAAAAACAACAATGCAAACATGTTCATGTATTCAAACTATAAACAAAACCACAAATTACGAATTTAATTTTAATATTGATGATAAGATAAGTAAAATATTATCATTTGATAGTAAGGTTATTATTGATGAAACAACTTGTTATGAAAATTACATATTACTAAATGGTCAAATTATTAACAATATTATATATGAGGTTGAAAATGATGGAATTAACTCAATTAAAATACACTCAAATTCAACATCTTTTAAAAGTGAAATTGAAGCAAATAATTGCGACAATCTTTGCTTTGCAGATATTTCAAGTTATATAAATTTAAATGACTCACAAATAACTACCGATATTGGCGACAACAATACTAAATTAAGTTTTGATTATTGCATAATATCAAATGGATATGTATATAAAAATTTAAATATTAATATTATTGAAGACGCTTATAGTTTAGATAGTTTTGTAGAGCCAGTAAATAGCATGTATAACCTATGCCAAAAAAGTTTTTATATTAAAACTTGTGAAAATATTGATAGTGAAATCACTTTAGCTGATGAATTAAATGTTGATGAAATATTAGGCATGGTTAATACCAGCGCAAATATTACTCAATATTCAATAAAACAAAACACCCTCGTTATCGAAGGTGTAATTAATGGCAACTTATTATATTTAGACGAAAATCACGAAATTAAGCATTTGGCGACACAACTACCTTATTCAATTAGCATTAAGCAAGAATTTGAAAATGAATTATGTGGATTACATATTACAGTAATACCTAAATCCTGCAAATGCAAAATCAAACGTGGTAATACGCTTATGATTGATTACGAACTTGCATTAAATGGAAACGTTTATAGCAAACATCAAGTTCAATTAATAAGCGACATTAAATTAGGTAAAATGCTTGATTACGGTGATGTTTCTTTACAAATATATATTGCACGTCCTAATGAAAGCGATTGGGAATTATGCAAGAGATTACATGTTAGCCACGATAAGTTATTGGAATTTAATGCCGACACACCTAATACATATATGGGCGGTGAAAAAATAATTATTTATCGCTAGAATTTAATTGATTTAGTTGCTTTATTTTTAGAAATTTGAGTATCTAAAAATTGATTAAATTCATCTATTGGCATATCTAAAGTATTTAAATCGAAAATTGCACAAGCAAAATTATTAAATACTACAAAAATATAGTTATCCTTAAATTCGTATCCTACCAATTTAGTCATATCACAAACATTTTGCATAACAATTTTGCCATCTTTATAATATGTTTCAGTACATTTATCCTTTTTAATTTCAGTAATTGTATATTCAATTTCAGCTAAATTAAGTTGATTTAAAAACTTTTTTTGAGTATGGATTATTATATGTGGCATAACCAAACTAAATATTTCAACCGCAACCAGTGCTATTAAAATAATCAAATCAATAACAAACCCTGCGCCACGTATAATATCCCACACTAAAACTGCCGACATAATAAACATAAATATTATTACTAAAATATTTGTAGTTTTATCCTTTTTACTCTTTTTAAGTTTAAAAGTTGATTTAGTAGCACTTATGCCTAAATCAATAGTATATTTAAATTGCGAACTAATTGTTTTCATAACCTCTCCTATGGTTAAGAATAAAATATTATAATAAAAATGTCAAGGAATTTTATCCCTGACATTTTATTATTAAATTCTATCATATCTGCTATATTTACCTTTAACTTTACGCCTTATAATTATAACAACTACAACAATGCCACCAATAACAGCAAGCGAACCAATAACAATTAACACAATTGCCCATAAAGGTAAATAGGATGTTTTGGCAACCACTCCAAACACCGCATTACCTTTAACTATTTTAACAACTATAAATTCATTGTTATTAAAACGTTCTAGTTTAACGCTTGAATCATTTGCCACTATTTGCATTACCTTTGTTACTTTGTTGGTTTTAGGCAGATATACAAACACTCCTTCTGGTAATTGAATACTTAAAGTATTGACTTGCATAATCAACTGGTATCCTCTAATCAACCTTTCGGTATCGGACACGCTTCTTTCGACAGCCATATATACTGATTCGTACTCCCTGCTTCCCTTTTCAAACGCACGAGCATACAAAGTTGCATCTATAGGGATTAAACATAGTCTAGACTCATCTACTATTTTAAATACTCCATATCCTTCGATTTCACATTCAAGTTGATAAGGATAAATATCAATGTATGTTTTATTATATTGTATTGTATAATTATTTTTATCTGCTCCATCTAAAGCATTAGACCAGTCAATCAACACCTCACGATTTCTACCAACCGAATAATTATCAATATAAAATTTTAAATTTTCAGTTAAAATTTCAGTCGCATCTCCGTCAATTTTGCCTATAAATACAATATTCTCTACATTTGCAACTACTTCATTAGTCCCATCATACACTTTGTTTTGTGGAGTGAAACCTAAAATATCTATAGGTCTAGGATTGATTTGTCCTATGTTTTTAAATACAATTGTTGTATTTGGCAATTTATAGTTTTGTAACAATAAATTAGAACCATCTACCAAAATTACATTCATTAAGGTAACTTCATATAACCCTCTAGTATTTACAATCGAATTCTCAAATGTTGCATTTACCCCTTCACTCCTAATACGTATATTAAGCGCTTGGTCAGATTCTACTATCCCTGTAAATACAATATCTTTCAAAAGGTTAGTTAATGACTCTTGAGTTAATTGATTTGTCCCATCATAAACTTGAGTTAACGGATTAGTATCTTTATACGAACCAAGTCTAACACCTAAAGTTACTGGCAATATATGATATCTTATTTCCTCGCCAAAAGTTATAACAACTCCACCATTAAGTTGAATAGTAATTTTTGCCCAATATTCACCAACATCTTTAATTTCATGTAAGTCATAACTACTTCCATTATTAGAATACATAACCACTACAGTAAATGCACTATCAACTTGAATATCATAACTACTAGTAACACCTATATTTAAACTTTGATACTCTCCATTATAAGTTGTATTTTTTATTCTATTGTTTAAAGAATCCGTTTCATACAAATAATAACCATCATTAGATTTATAATTATTTAACACCACTTTAGGACGTAAAATTAATGTAATCGTAATTGTTGAAGGTGCTTCAAGTTGCGCTATGGCAATGTTTGTCCATAAATTAATATCATTAAATTCAAATTTACTTATACCATTATACTCTTTACCCGCTATATTAAATCCATAGACATCATATGCACTCGCATCAGCACCAGATTCATATGAAAATTCTATAGTACTACTAAATATAATAGGTTTTTTA
>JBKSMT010000026.1:0-5019 GCA_046881945.1 Clostridia bacterium | reverse complement strand
ATATTAAACAAAATTAGTCGGCAAAAATTTGCTGATTTTTTTTGTTAAAAATGATTGACAAATAAATTTTCGGGTATTATAATAATGTTAAAGGTCAAAGAAAGTCAAACTTTTAAAAATTGAATAAAAGGAGGAAATATGGCAAGTAGAAGTGATATAATTGAGCAATTTATATTAAAGACATTAGCGCAGGATAGCTTTATCGAACTTAGTCGCAATGATTTAGCAAAATTTTTTGCTTGTGCGCCTAGTCAAATAAACTATGTACTTAATACACGTTTTACGCTTAATAACGGATATGCTATTGAAAGTGTGCGAGGAGGTGCGGGATTTATTAAAGTTATTAAACTTAATAATAATAATGATAACCTACAAAATTTAATTAATTTATGTTCGCAACCGCTAACCGAACTTGATGGGTGGCAAATATTAGATAATATGATGTCACGAAAACTTATAACAATGGGCGAAAGTCAAGTGCTTAAGCGAGCAATTTCGACAAAAGCACTTAATAATCCGCTAAATATGGAAGAAATGATAAGGGCAAATATATTAAAAGAGATTATAATAGAGGTAATGAAAAGGAGTTAGTTATGTTGTGTGATAAATGTAAAAAGCATGAAGCATGTTACCATTCGACGCTTGTAGTCAATGGTGAAGTAAAATCTACACATTTATGTGAGGAATGTGCAGTTAAGGAAGGTGTGTTTAATAAAACATCAAGTTCACTTTTTGATGAGTTTAAAAGCCTTACAAATTTTTTAGGATTTGATGATTTTGATGATAAGGTTTGTCCTAAATGTAATTGGAGTTTAAGTAAATTTAAACACTATGGTGTATTAGGGTGTGATAATTGTTATAATACCTTTGAAGATGAAATTGATGATATTGTTAAACGTATTCAACCATATAACGAGCATAAGATTGATGAAGTTAGTTTTAATGTTGAGGCTAAAGCTAAACAGTTAACTAAGGAGCAGGAATTAAATAAATTAAAGGCAGAATTAAAACAAGCCATTGCTAAAGAACGTTACGAGGACGCAGGAGTAATCAATAAGCAAATTAAAAAGTTGGAAAAGGAGCTTAAAGGTGAATAATTTAGTAAGTTCAAAAGTTAAATTTAGTCGTAATTTAAAAGATGCCAAATTTGTAACAACAGCGTCGAATATTGAAAAGGCTCAATATTTAGACCTTTGCTTAAAAGCGGTAAATGATTGCGGTTTAAAAGGTGATAAGTTGGATAATATTTCAAATATTATCGACAATCTAATTAAAACTGATAAAATTGAGCAAGATTTTGTAACGAGTTTGGCTGGTAAGGGATATGCTTCAAATGAAGATGTGGTAGTGCAAATTAACAATCAAAGCCATATTGAAATTTTAAGCCAAGGTATTGACTTGTTTACCTCATATTCAAATGCTAAGCAAATTGACAAAAAGTTATGTAATAAACTTAATTTTGCCTATAATGATAAATATGGATTTTTAGGTGCTGACCTACAAAGTTTAGGTAGCGGATTAAATATAGAATGTAAGGTTATGCTTCCTGCACTAAATCAAATAAATGCAATTAAGATGTTGCCAAAAGCAAACGATAAATTATTATTTGAAATCAAGTGTTTAGATGAAGATAGTGGACTATATTTAATTTCTACAAAGGGTAATTTAGGTTATAGCGAAAAGCAAATTTGCGAACTTACTTATTCGTACATTGATAAGGTTATTAAATACGAAATTCAAACTTGTCAAAAACTTGCAGACGAGGATATTGATGAAATTATGGATTGTTGTTCTAGGGCAAAAGCAGTATTAAAAAACTGTATCAAAATTGAAAGTAGGGAAGTGTATATGCTGGTTGCTAATATTATGATTGCAATTAATGCGGGTGTTGAAACCGAAATTAATTTTGATAAATTAAATCAAATTATAAACATGGCAAAATTATTTGATAATCAAAAAGAATTAGCAAAAAATATTCAAAAAATAATAAAATAAAAAAACAAAAATATACAAATAAATAAAAACAAAGTTTTAATTACTTAAATAAAAAACAAATTTTATAAACAAAAATTATTTCAAAGGAGAGATTTGTATGATATATAATTTAACAGATTTAGCAAATCGTGCGATTCAGTATGCGCAAAATAGTGCTCGCAAATATGCTAATCCTATAGGGACTGAGCATTTGTTATACGGACTAACTAAAGTAGATTGTCAAGCATCAAAACTATTAAAATCATATAAAATTAGTTCTAGCGTGATGGAACAAATTCTTGACAATATGGGTAGCGGGTTTGGTGCAAATATGGGTGAATTTTCGCCAAGGGCTAAGGAATTGTTTGTAATATCTAACGAGATTGCTAAGCGAACAGGAACTAATTATATTAGTACCGAACATATGTTGGTAGCATTATTATCACAAAACGATAGTTATGCAATACAAATTTTGGCTGGAGTGTTAAAGTTAAATGTATATGAAATGCGCTCTAAGATGCTATCAATAATTTCAACTAAACAAGCACAAAATCCATCAGGATTTAATGATGAGGGTTTTGTGCGCGTTGGCAAAATTAATAAAGATGCTAAGGAGGATTTTGAAACAACTCCAGACGTGCATACAAGTGAGTTAAGCGAAGAATTATTGCAAATGGGCAGTGATATTACTTTACGTGCTAAGCAAGGTAAAATTGATCCTATTATTGGTCGTGATGCCGAAATTGAACGCGTTATTGAAATATTGTGCCGTAAAACTAAAAACAATCCAGTACTTATAGGTGAGGCAGGTGTTGGTAAATCAGCAATAGTTGAAGGTTTGGCGCAAAAAATTGTTGCAGGTGATGTACCTCAAATATTAAAAGGCAAAACAATTTATAGCCTTGATGTTGGTGGGCTTATGGCTGGAACAAAGTATCGCGGTAGTATGGAAGAAAAACTTAAAAACGCCATTGAAACTATTATGAATAGCAAAAATATAATAGTATTCATTGACGAAATTCATACTCTTGCACAAGCGGGTAGCGATAAAGGTGAAACATCACCAGCCGACATGATTAAACCATACCTTGCGCGAGGCGAAATGCAAACCATTGGTGCTACAACCACTGATGAATATCGTAAGTATATTGAACAAGATAAGGCTTTGGAACGTCGTTTTCAACCTATTATGGTAAATCCGCCTAGTGTTGATGATACAATTACAATACTAAAAGGTTTGCGTGATAGTTACGAGGCTTTTCATAAGGTCAAGATTACTGATGATGCTATTGTATCGGCAGTTAAATTATCAGATAAATATATTTTGGATAGAAGTTTACCGGATAAGGCTATTGACTTAATTGATGAGGCTTCATCAAGAGCTAAGGTTAAAAATAATTATTCCAGCACTCAGGAAAAGGAATTAAAGGATAAACTATCACAACTTGAAGCAAACAAAGATGATGCTGTAACGCAAGAGGACTTTGAAAAGGCAAGCAAACTTCGTGATGAAATAGTGGAGATTAAAAAGCAATTAGAAGAACTTAAAAATACTCCAAGCACTCAACCTGAAACTCCTGCTGAAATAGGTGAGGATGAGATTGCTGAAGTGGTAAGCAAGTGGACAGGCATTCCTATTACCAAAGTTACTGAGGGGGAAAGTGAAAAATTGCTAAAATTAGAGCAAACACTTGCTGAACGTGTAAAAGGTCAAGATGAGGCTATTAAGGTGGTTGCTAAGGCTATTAGGCGCGGTCGCATAGGCATGAGAGATGCGCGTAGACCTATTGGTAGTTTTCTATTTCTAGGTACAACCGGTGTAGGTAAAACAGAATTATGTAAAGCCCTTGCAAATGCACTGTTTGATAGTGATGACAAGATGATAAGGTTGGATATGAGTGAATACATGGAAGCGCATAGTGTATCCAAACTTATTGGTTCACCTCCTGGGTACGTTGGATTTGATGACGGAGGTCAACTTACCGAGCAAGTACGTCGTAAACCATATAGTGTTGTATTGTTAGATGAAATTGAAAAGGCTCACCCTGATGTGTTTAACATGCTACTTCAAATACTTGAAGATGGACGCTTAACTGATAGTCATGGCCGTGTAGTAAGTTTTAAAAATACTATTATAGTTCTAACTTCAAATGTTGGTAGTGATAAACTTAATAATAAGCGTATGGAATTGGGATTTAGTGATAGCAATCAAGCGGGTATGGATTTAAAACAAGTAGCACTTGATGAACTAAAAAAGTATTTCCGTCCAGAACTTATTAACCGTATTGATAATATTGTAGTGTTTAACAAACTGGGTGAAGATGTAGTGGCGGAAATTGCTAAAAACATGCTTGCTGAACTTAATAAGAATTTAAAGGATAAAAATATAACTCTTAAATTTAGTGCAAATACGCTTAAATATTTGATTAAAAATGGAACAAATATGGATTATGGTGCAAGACCATTACGTAGACTAATTACTAACGCTATTGAAGACGAACTAGCAGATATGTATTTGCGTGGCGAAATCAAAGATGGCGATAGTATTATGGTTGACTGTAAAAATGGCAAGTTGAGTTTTGTAGTTAAGTAATAAAATAATAAAAAATATATTAATCGCTATAATTTGATTGACAAAATATGTAAAATATAGTATATATAAAGTATTAAGGGAGGGATTTTTATGAATTATAGATTTAATAAAACTGATGATGGTGTTATCACCGATAAAAAGGTTCAAGCAGCAGTTACTAAGTTAGATACTTTGGAAGCACGCGGAACTTTAATTATTGAGGCAGGCTACAAGGATACTAATGATGCATATTGCAAAATTACAGGAACTATGTTAAAGGCTCCAGTTAATGCTGGTGGCAAAAAGGTTGGAGAAGCTGTTAACGATGCAGTTAAAAAGGTGTCTACAATTATCCGTAACGAAAAGCAAACTGTTAAAGATAAAAAGGAACAGGTTCGTCGTACTTGCGCTAAGCGTAATGCCGAAAAAATTGATGACGAAATTTTAGGCAGATAGTTAAAAATAAGGCTAAA